>NZ_DGIC01000010.1:0-49698 GCF_002392975.1 Candidatus Ruminimicrobiellum ovillum | reverse complement strand
TCATGATTAACTTTTATATCATCAATTTTTATGTTCATCATGGAAACTGTTTTTGAAACATACTCTTTTGCATTTTTGCATGCCAAATCAAAGTCTATTTCTCTTTTAGGTTCTTCTTTTTTTGTGTTTTCTTTTTTTATTCCGTTTTTATCTTTTAATGTTAAAATAACTCTTGCCGGTTTTGAACCCATAAGACCGAAAAGACCTTTTGTTCCTTCATCCAAAATCTTTATTTCAACATCTTCTTTCGAACAATTAAGTTCTTGTAAACCTTTTTCTATAGCATCATTTATATTCTTTCCTGAAAACTCAAGCTCTTTTTGCATTTTTTACCCCCGAGGAATTTTTTTCATATCTTCTTAAAACAAAAATTTGAACGAAAATCGATACTACACTGTTTGTAAGCCAATACAATACAAGTCCTGAAGGAAAACCCCAGAACATTAAAGTAAATATTATAGGCATTATATACATCATTTTTCTTTGAGTAGGATCGGATGTTGCAGTTGTAAGTCTTTGCTGTAAAAACATTATAAAACCCATAATCAAAGGCAACATATTAAATGATATTGAACCCATATAAAACAATGAATCGCTTGCCGACAAATCTTTTACCCATAAAATCCAGGGAGAATATCTTAACTCGTAAGCATTTCTCAATGTTTGGAACAATGCCCAAAAAATAGGAAGTTGTAAAAGCATCGGTAAACATCCGCCGAAAGGATTAACTTTGTGTGTTTTATATAAGTTCATCATTTCCACTTGTAATCTTTTCGGATCGTTTTTATATTTTGTTTGAATATCTTTCATTATAGGTTGAATCTTTTTCATGCCTGCCATAGCTTTAAAGCTTTTTAATGTTAACGGTAACACCAAAATTTGTATTATTATGGTCATTATTATAATTGCCCAACCGTAATTGTTGGTTATACCGTACAATGCAAATAAAGCAGATGTAGCAAGTTTACCTAAAATACCGAAGAAACCGAAATCAACGGCTTTTTCAAAACCCATATTAAATGTTTTTAAATATGAATAAGATTTCGGACCTACAAAAAATTTCAACGAGAAGTTTTGAACTGCTTCTTCCTGTTTTACTTTTGCACTGAACATCAAAACAGGAGGCATTCTTTTGTTTTGTTTAACCATTCCTACATTGGAATAGTTTAATGAATTGTCCGGAATAAGTGCGGCAAGAAAATATCTGTTATCTATTGCTACCCACTTATATAATTGTGCCGGATTGGATTCCGTTTTAATTTTTTCCAACTTTGCCGGTTTTGTTGAAGTGTATCCTACAACTCTTGTAACAGAAACATTTTCTTTTAATTCTTTATCATCTGTTCCGAGCCCCGGTCCCCAATTAAATTCTATTTCGGGAAGTTTTGCGTCTTCACTGAGTTTTTCAAGTTTTATTTCCATTGCATGCAAATAATCTTGAGATAAATCAAAAGTTTTTGTTATTTTCCAGTTCTGCATTGAAGTATGAGACAATACCAACTTTGAATCTGTTTTTTCTACTATTTCATATACGGACCCCGGGAAATTGGCAAGTACCGGAGATGCTTCCGGCAAAACCAAATCAACAAAAGTATTGTTTTGTTCTTTTACATACCAATGTTTTATTGCGGCACCTTTATTTGAAAATACCGCTTTATATTTGTCTGTTTCTATTGTTATTTCTTCTTCTTTAATGTTTTGAATATTAGAAACTACTTCTTGTTTTGAAACAGGTTCGTTACTGATTGTTGTTTGTTGTGAACTTGTTTCTTGAGATTGTGTTACTGTTTGTTGCTGCTGTTGTTGCAACATTTGTTGTTGTTGTGCATCTTGTTTTGGTTGGAAATATAAATACCATGCCAATAAAAAAATGGTTGAAAATAGTACAAACTTAACTGTATTGCTTTGCATTTGATACCTACCTATGCTTATCTTTATTCTTTCGGAACAGGATCATAGCCGCCGTCATTAAACGGATGACACTTTAAAATCCTTTTGACAGATAAGTAAACACCTTTAAATACTCCAAATCTGTCAATTGCTTCATAAGCATAAGCTGAACAAGTGGGGTAAAACCTGCATCTCGGAGGGGTAAGTGATGAAATTTTTCTATATATTCTAATAAGAAAAAGTAAGATCTGTTTCATACTAAACTATATATTATTATAAAATTTTGCACTTTCTAAACAATCTAAAACATCTTTCTTTAGCTTGCTGTACCCTGTCGAAGTAATCTGAGGTTTCAGGATGAATATAACATCCAAACCCGGTGTCAGCTTATGTTTGTTTGTTCTAAAGATTTCTCTTAATCTTCTTTTTGCCGTATTTCTTACTACGGCTTTTCCTACTTTTCTTGATGTTATCAGACCTAATCTTCTAATTTCGTTATTATCTTTTCTCTTTAATACATAAATATTAACAAAAACAGTTTTAAGTTTTTTGCCGTTTTTCAAAACTCTGTTAAAATCTGTAGAAGTATGTAATCTTTCAAGATAACAAAAAGAAAATCCTTTACTACTGCTAAGCATTTTATGCCGAAAGTGTTGCTCTGCCTTTTTTTCTTCTGGCACTCAATACCTTTCTTCCGCCTGCTGTAGCCATTCTGGCTCTGAAACCAATTTTCTTTTTTCTTCTTTCTTTGTTTGGTTGAAAAGTTCTCTTTGTCATTTTAAACCTCTTTAATATTTACAGAATAATTCAATAATTATACTTTAAAAATAATAATATATCAAATTTTTATTAATTTTTATAGGTTGTTGTGCCTTTCAAATGCCAATATTGTGTTGTGTAACAACATCGTTATTGTCATCGGTCCTACTCCTCCCGGAACGGGAGTAATGTTTACATCCATATCTTTTACGGCTTCAAAATCCACATCGCCGTAAAGTTTTTTATCCGCGGCTCTGTTAATACCTACATCTATTACTGTTGCACCGTCTTTAATAAAATCTTTTGTAACGAATTTTGCTTTACCTATTGCGGCAATCAAAATATCCGCTTTTTTTGTAATTTCTTTTAAGTTCTGGGTTCTTGAATGTGCCATTGTTACGGTTGCATTGTTTGCAAGCATAAGCATTGATACAGGTTTTCCCACCAAATTCGATCTTCCCAAAACTACAACATTTTTACCTTGAATATCTATGTTGGAATATTTTAATAAATAAACCACGCCCATAGGTGTACAAGAAACCAACAACTTTTGATCAACAATTTCTTTCCACGATTTTACTAATGTAAGCATACCTGCATTAAAAGGATGTAATCCGTCTACATCTTTATCGGGAGAAATTGAATTTATGCATTTGTCGGGAGTCTGCCCGTTGGGTAAAGGTAACTGTAACAATATTCCGTCAACTTCCGGATTTGCATTTAACTTTTGTATTAAATCTATTATTTCTTCTTGAGTTGCCGTTGCCGGTAACGGATTGTGAAACGACTTTATTCCTACTTGTTCGCATGCCTTTATTTTTGAACCGACATAAACTTTACTTGCGGGATCTTCTCCTACAAGTATTGTTGCAAGGCCCGGAACTCTTGAAGCTTTTTTTGATAGTTCTTCCACTTTATTTTTTAAATCTTGTCTTATTGATTGAGATATTTCTTTGCCGTTAATTATTTTCATAATATATCCTTAATTCAATGAATAATCTATGTATCTTCTGAAAAAGTCCAAGTTTTTGCTGTCACCGTCAATTATTTCCACACCGTACATTTGGTAAAAAACACCTTCGCATATTCTTACGATTTTACCGCTCAACGATATGTTTTGATTAAGAATTACAAGTTCCAAACTGAACTTTTGTCCGATATGAAAACTCGTTTCGCTTTCAAAAGCAAAACCTACTTTTGAAATATCGGTTAAGATACAATCTCCTAAAACTTTTTCAGTTTCAGTTTCTAAAAGATTGGTAGATAATGAAACTAATTGTCTGGGAAATTTTCTTTTTTCTATATCCATTTTTTGTTAAAACAAACAAAAAAATTCAGATTATTTTTATTATATAAAATTTAGAAAAATTTTCAATATATATTATTGAATAAATAATATAAAATTTGTATTTTAATTGTATGGAACAGTTTGTAAGAACAAAATTATTATTAGGCGAACAAAAAATAAAAAAGATATTTGAATCGAAAGTTACCGTTGTAGGTCTTGGAGCGGTAGGAAGTTTTGCCGTTGAAATTTTGGCAAGAGTAGGGGTGGGGAATTTAACTCTTGTTGATTTTGATGTAGTGCAGGAATCTAATATTAACAGACAACTTTATGCATTACATTCAACTATTAATATCAAAAAAGCCGAGCTTGCAAAAAATAGAGTTTTGGATATAAATCCTAACTGTAAAGTAAAAACTTTTGATGTTTTTGTTAATACCGACACTTTGGATACCATATTTTCCGAAACTCCCGACATTGTTATTGATGCAATAGATTCTTATAATCCCAAATTAAGACTTTTGGAATATTGTTACAAACACAATATAAAAATAATTTCTTCCATGGGTGCGGCACTTAAAACAGATCCCTTTTCAATAAAGTATGCGGATTTATTTGAAACTCATCATTGTAAATTGGCAGAAAGATTAAGGGGAGATTTAAGATCTTTAGGAATATCAAAGGGAATTCCCTGTGTGTTTTCGGAACAATCTCCGCAAATAAAACCTATACCTTTACCGGAACAAGAAGGTAAAAAGTACGGTAAAAACGGCGGGCCTAAAATTTTAGGTTCCACACCGGTAATTACCGGAATATTCGGAATCCTTTTGGCAAACAAAGCGATAGAATTGATGTAAATTGACATCGTTAATTATAAATTGTAAATTATAAATTATAAATTACAAAAGGAGGCAGTAAATGAAAAAAGGATTGTTGGCATTATTGTTGGCCGTAGCACTTGTAGCACCTGTTTTTGCAACCGATAAAGGAGCAATGGAAATAGATGCAAAATTGGGATATATCATTGAACCATTAGAATTAGCGACAGAACACGGTAAATACAAATACGCTTATCCCCAAGAATCGACATTTTCTTTAGGAGCAGATTTCTATTATTATTTATTAGATAATATTGGTGCAGGTATAGGTATAAATTATGTTTTTGATAGTAAGTTTGTTGATACCGGCTATGATGGCGCAAAGTTGGGAGCAACAAATATTTATTTGTCTGTAAAACCCGTTTTGGATGTTAATGAAAATAAAATAATAGATAAAGTGTATTTCTTAGGTCAGTTAGGTTTGGGTATTACAAGATATGATGATGGTTGGTGTGATTTTTCGCAAAGCGGTTTGTATTGGGGAATCGGTGCAGGTGTAGAAAAATGTAATGTGATAATTGAACTTTTATATTCCGTAAATTATTGGGTACATAGTGAGAAAGATTGGTCTGATGATTATACTTATACAAACAGAAGATTGGCAATAAATGTAGGTTACAAATTTAACATATAGTCATTGCGAGGCACTGTAAGTGCCGAAGCAATCCATGGTAGTTTAAACCGCGGTAGTATTGTCATCCCGTACTTGATACGGGATCTGTAAAAATAATAAAAAGCAGGAAGATTTTTTCTTCCTGCTTTTTACATTCATTATACATTGTAAATTATACATTGTACATTGTCGTTTCTTCTTCCTGTTTTTTGCTATTAAGTTCTCAATCTTCTGTCGTTATCAACCTATAACCTAAAATTTTGTTTTACAAAAATTTTCCTATTGACAAACATAAAAAATAATATTAAAATCTTGGAAGTTTAATATTGAAACCGTTGATGCGGAGATAAAAATAAGAAATGCACTAACAGCGAGCCTGGGTGGTGAGAAGCAGGCAGTAAGCAGCTTATTAAATGGACCGCAGAGGGTGCAGTCAAAGAGGGTGATGTTTACCCTTGAGTATTCTGCAACGGGAAGGCATCCGTTAGTTGCCGGGGATATGTTGGTATCCTAAATAAGAGTGAGACTACAAGATAAGATTTCAATCATAGATTTTATCTGTTGTTTTTTGGTAGTCTCGAATCAAGGTGGCACCGCGGATAATATAATTCGTCCTTGAAAACAAAATTTTTTGTTTTAGGATGAATTTTTTTTATTTTGAGGTGCTGAAAATGTATATACCGAGTTATGAACAAGCCGTAAGTTTGGCAAAAGGATACAAAACCATTCCTATAAGTTGTCAAATATTCAGTGATATTAAAACTCCCATACAGGTTTTAAAAATCTTAAAATCCGTAAGCAGTCACTGTTATATGCTTGAAAGTTTGGAAGATTCTTCAAAGTGGGGAAGATACACTTTTTTGGGATACGATCCGAAACTTGAATTTACATGTTTAAACGGTGTAATAAAAATAAACGGTGAAATAATATCCAAAAACGATAATCCTAAAAAGTACATAAAAAATATTGTGGAAGAAAACAAAAGTCCTAAAGTTGAAGGGTTACCTACTTTTACCGGCGGACTTGTAGGTTATTTCTCTTACGATTATATAAAATACAGTGAACCGAGTTTGAAGTTGGTTGCAAACGATGACGAAAATTTTAACGATGTCGATTTAATGTTGTTTGATAAAGTTATTGCTTTCGATAATTTAAAACAGAAAATATTTTTAATAGTTAACATTAAAACCGAAAACTTAAAACAAAACTATGATGAAGCCGTTTTGGAACTTAACAAAATGGCAAAACTTATACAGAACGGAGCTGCTTGTGAAGATAAACCGTTAAAAATAAAATCCGGTTTTAGATATTTGTTCAGCAAAGAACAATATTGTGATATGGTAAACAAAATAAAAACATACATAAAAGACGGAGACATTTTTCAGGCGGTATTATCAAACAGAATAGAGGCTGATGTTGAAGGAAGTCTTTTGGATACATACAGAATTTTAAGAACAACAAATCCGTCACCTTACATGTTTTATTTTTGCAGCAAAGATATAGAAATTGCAGGTGCATCACCTGAAACATTGGTAAAACTTAACGACGGAATTTTACACACTTTTCCCTTAGCTGGAACAAGACCGAGAGGAAAAACTCAACAGCAGGATTTACAACTTGAAAAAGAACTTCTTTCGGATAAAAAAGAACTTGCCGAACATAATATGCTTGTGGATTTAGGCAGAAACGATTTGGGTAAAATCAGTAAATTCGGTTCGGTTAAAGTGGAAAAATATATGAGTATAGAAAGATTTTCACATGTTATGCATATCGGTTCAACGGTAAGAGGTGAAATAAGAGATGATAAATCCGCACTTGACGGTATAGATACCGTTCTTCCCGCGGGAACACTTTCAGGTGCGCCTAAAATAAGAGCTTGCCAAATTATAAACGAGTTGGAACAAAATAAAAGAGGTATTTACGGCGGCGCAATAGGATACATAGATTTTTCGGGAAATATGGACACTTGTATTTCCATAAGAATAGCTTTTAAGAAAAATAATAAAGTTTTTGTTCGTTCCGGTGCAGGTATTGTTGCAGACAGTGTTCCCGAAAACGAGTATCAGGAATGTATAAATAAAGCAAAAGCAGTTATAAATGCTTTACAACTTTCTGCCGGAGGTAATGTAAAATGATTTTACTAATAGATAATTATGACAGTTTTGTTTATAACTTGTATCAGTATATCGGTTCTATAAATCCGGATATAACAGTAAGAAGAAATGACGAAATTACAACAGATGAAATAGAAAAATTAAATCCGGAAAAAATAATTTTGTCTCCCGGTCCGGGAAAACCTTCCGATGCGGGAATTTGTATAGACCTGGTAAAAAAATTTGCAGGTAAAATTCCCATTTTGGGAGTTTGTTTGGGACATCAGGCAATATGTGAATCTTTCGGTGCGAAAATATCTTATGCAAAAGAACTTATGCACGGTAAACAGTCTGAAATAGATGTAGATACAAATTGCCCGATATTTGAAGGTCTTGATAAAAAAATTGTTGTCGGCAGATATCATTCTCTTGCTGCATTAAAAGATACATTACCTAAAGAATTAAAGGTTTGTGCAATAAGCAGTGATGATGAAGTTATGGCAGTTTATAATA
Source organism: Candidatus Ruminimicrobiellum ovillum (assembly GCF_002392975.1). NCBI lineage: Bacteria > Pseudomonadati > Elusimicrobiota > Endomicrobiia > Endomicrobiales > Endomicrobiaceae > Candidatus Ruminimicrobiellum > Candidatus Ruminimicrobiellum ovillum. Next base: position 41,667 of record NZ_DGIC01000010.1, on the reverse strand, counting down.
AAGAAAAAAACATTTATGGTGTTCAATTTCATCCAGAATCGGTACTTACTCCAAACGGATACCAAATGATAAAAAACTTTTTGAGAGGATAAAAAAATGATTAAAGAGGCTATTTTTAAAGCTGTTATGAAACAAAATTTGAGCTTCAAAGAATCTGAAACAGTGTTGGATGAAATAATGAGCGGCAGTGCAAGTCAAATTCAAATGTCGGCTTTTTTAACTGCCATGAGTATGAAAAAAGAAACAATAGAAGAAATTACCGGTGCGGCATCCGGTATGAGAAAACATTGTGTAAAACTTCTTAACGATATGGATATATTGGAAATTGTGGGGACGGGCGGAGATAAATCAAATTCTTTCAATATATCGACAACGTCCGCATTTGTTGTTTCTGCGGCGGGAATACCTATAGCCAAGCACGGAAACAGAGCAGCATCAAGTAAATGCGGAGCAGCAGATGTATTGGAAGCTCTCGGTGCAAAAATAACAATATCACCTGAAAAGAGTAAACAAATTTTAGATAAAATAAATTTTTGTTTCTTGTTTGCACAAAACTATCATATAGCAATGAAATATGTTGCACCGGTAAGAAAAGAGTTGGGTATAAGAACTATATTTAATATTTTGGGACCGTTGGTAAATCCGGCCGGGGCAAGTATGCAGTTGTTGGGTGTTTACGACGAAGATTTAATTGAACCTATGGCACATGTGTTGTCTAATTTAGGTGTAAAAAGTGCTATGGTGGTTTACGGAACAGACGGACTTGACGAAATTTCCGCAAGTTCGGTAACAAAAGTTTGTGAAGTTGTTAACGGTAACTATAAAACTTACGAAATCGAACCGGAACAATTCGGTATGAAAAAGTGTAAAAAGGAAGATTTGTTGGGCGGAACACCGCAGGAAAATGCAAAAATAACAAAAGATATTTTGTCCGGTGCAAAAGGTCCGAAAACAGACGCCGTAATACTAAATTCCGCAGCGGCAATACATGTTGCAAAACCGGAAATTTCAATTGCCGAAGGGGTTAATATTGCAAAAGAAATGATTGAAAGTCAAAAAGCTTTTGTGCAGATGGAAAAATATGTTAAATTATCTAACGAGGAATAAAAATAGAGGATTAGAAGATTAGAAGATTGGCAACGACAGAAAAACAAACAACAAAGAGGATATAAATGATACTTGACGATATAATTGCTAAACAAAAAACAAGAATAGAAAACGAAAAAAAAGAAAAAGATATTGAAACTTTAAAACAGGAAGTTTTGTCTTTGCCTTCAAGTAAAAATTTCTTTTTTGAGAATTCTTTGAAAAACAAAGATTTTGCTTTTATTTGCGAAATAAAAAAAGCGTCACCGTCAAAAGGTGTTATAGTTGAAGATTTTCCTTATACGGATATCGCACAAGAATACGAAAAAGCGGGAGCTTCGGCAATATCGGTTCTTACCGAACCGCACTTTTTTAAAGGTAACGATAAATATTTGAAAGATGTTGCAGATATTGTAAATATTCCTGTTTTAAGAAAAGATTTTATTATTGACGAGTATCAAATATATCAGGCAAAACTTATCGGTGCGGATGCTGTTTTACTTATTTGTGCTGTTCTTGATGAAAGCACTTTAAAAAATTTTGTAAACATTGCAACAAGTTTAAAGTTAAGTTGTCTCGTAGAAACACATAATGAAGAAGAAATTAAAAAAGCATTAAGTTGTAATGCAAAAATAATCGGTATAAATAACAGAGATTTAAAAACATTTAACGTTGATATAAACACATCTTTAAAGTTAAGAAAGTTTATACCGGAAAATAAAATTTTAATTTCGGAAAGCGGAATAAAAACCGCACAAGATATAAAGATGTTAAAGAATGCCGGTTTTAACGGAGCATTAATCGGTGAAAGCATGATGCTGAGCAAAAACAAAGAACAATTTTTGCTTAGTTTAAAGGATGAAAAGGTTAATAGGTGAAAATATGAAGATAGAAATATGCGGATTATTTTCTCTTTCTCCACTGTCATTCCCGCAGGTCGTTAGCGGGAATCTCGCAGTTGAATTTATTTGAGGTAAAATATGACCAAGATAAAAATATGCGGATTATTCAGAGAAGAAGATATCGATTTTGTTAACGAAGCAAAACCGGATTATATCGGTTTTGTGTTTGCAAAAAGTCACAGGCAAGTATCTAAAGAAACCGCAAAAAAATTAAAAAATAAGTTGAACAAAAATATTTTGTCGGTAGGTGTTTTTGTTAACGAAGATATAAACAAAGTCGCAGAAATTTGTAATGAAAATATTATCGATTTCGTTCAACTTCACGGTGATGAAGATGATAAATATATAAGTGATTTAAAAAAAGTTTGTAACAAAAAAATAATTAAAGCCGTAAAAGTAAAAAACGGAGAAGAAATTGTTCGATGGCGAAATTCTCAAGCGGATTTGTTAATGTTTGATGCGGGAATGGGTGAAGGAAAAACATTTGATTGGAGTTTGTTAAAAAGTTTTATAAGACCGTATTTCCTTGCCGGCGGTATCAACGAAAGCAATGTAGAACAGGCAATAAAATTAAATCCGTATTGTATAGATATATCGAGCGGTGTGGAAACAAATAAAGTTAAAGATAAAAATAAAATTTTAAATATAGTCAGGAGAGTAAAAATGAGCAATACAAGGTTTGGAATATACGGCGGGCAATATATTCCCGAAACACTTATGAACGAGATAAAAAATCTTGAAAAGCAGTATGAATATTATAAAAATAATCCCGAATTTACAGATGAGCTAAACACATTGTTAAAAAATTATGCCGGCAGACCGTCTCTTTTATATTATGCCGAAAATATGACAAAAGATTTGGGCGGAGCAAAAATATATTTAAAAAGAGAAGATTTGAATCATACCGGTTCACATAAAATAAATAATGTTTTAGGTCAGGTTCTTCTTGCAAAAAAGATGGGCAAAACAAGAGTAATTGCCGAAACAGGTGCTGGTCAACACGGAGTAGCAACAGCTACTGCTGCCGCACTTTTAGGTATGGAATGTGAAATATTTATGGGTGAAGAAGATACCAAAAGACAAGCATTAAATGTTTACAGAATGAAATTGTTGGGTGCTAAAGTTAATGCGGTAACTTCCGGTACAAAAGTTTTGAAAGATGCCGTAAACGAAGCAATGAGAGAATGGTCTAAAAGAGTAAACGATACTCATTATGTGTTAGGTTCGGTTATGGGACCGCACCCGTTTCCTACGATAGTAAGAGATTTTCAAAGTGTAATAAGTAAAGAAGCAAAACAACAAATTTTGGAATACGAGAAAAAACTTCCTTATGCCGTTGTTGCTTGTGTCGGCGGAGGGAGTAATGCTATGGGAATGTTTTACAATTTTATTGAAGAAAAAAATGTAAAACTTATCGGTTGCGAAGCTGCAGGTAAAGGACTTAATACAGACAAACATGCCGCATCTATTGCCAAAGGCGAAATAGGAATTTTCCATGGAATGAAATCGTATTTCTGTCAGGACAAATACGGACAAATTGCTGAAGTTTATTCGATATCGGCAGGTCTTGATTATCCGGGAATAGGCCCGGAACATGCATACTTGCACGATACCGGCAGAGCGGAATATGTTTCGATTACCGATGAAGAAGCGGTAAGTGCATTTGAATATCTTGCAAGAACAGAAGGCATAATTTGTGCAATAGAAAGTGCACATGCTGTTGCTCATGTAAGAAAAATTGCACCGAAAATAGATAAAAGCGAAAGCATAATAGTTTGCCTTTCGGGAAGAGGCGATAAAGATGTAGCCGCAATTGCAAGATACAGAGGAGAAAAAATATATGAATAGAATAGAATCGGCATTTAAAAATAAAAAAGCATTTATACCGTTTATAACGGCAGGTTATCCGAACATAAACAAAACGGAAGATTTTATTTATAAAATGGTTTCGGCGGGAGCCGACTTAATAGAAATAGGAATACCGTTTTCCGATCCTGTTGCGGAAGGACCGGTTATTCAGGAATCAAGCCAAAAAGCGTTGGCGGCGGGAACAAATCTCGACAATATTTTTGAGCTCGTTAAAAAAGTAAGAAAAACTGTTAACATACCGCTGGTTTTTATGACATATGTTAATCCTGTTTTCAGGTATGGTTACGATAATTTTTTTAAACAATGTTCCGTAATGGGGATAGACGGTATAATTATTCCGGATTTACCTTTTGAAGAAAAAAACGAAATTTCCGAATATGCAAAAAAGTACGGCATAAAAATTGTTTCGTTAATAGCACCTACATCACAGCAAAGAATAGAAGATATTGCTAAAGAAGCGGAAGGATTTTTGTATGTTGTTTCATCCATGGGTGTTACCGGTGTAAGAACCGAAATAAAAACGGATTTAAAATCTATTATAGAATCTGTAAAAAGAGTAACAAATGTTCCTACGGCAATAGGGTTTGGAATACATAGTCCGGAACAAGCAAACAAAATGTCAAAAATTTCAGACGGGGTAATTGTAGGAAGTGCAATAATTAAAATTATAAAACAGTACGGAACAGATGCGGACAGCTATATTTATGATTATGTTAAAAGCATGAAAGATTCCATGAATAATTGATATATACATTAGAATTTTAATTTTATATAATAAAAAAATTAGTTGTAAGGAGAAAAGAAATGATTATAACTCTTAAAAAAAGAGCGACAAAGCAGGAAGAAAAAAAGGTTGTAGAAAAAATTAAAAAATTAGGTTACATACCTCACATATCAAAAGGTAAAGATGTAACCATTATCGGTATGGTTGGTGAATTCGCCGAAAAATATAGCGAACTTTTCGAATCAATGGACGAAGTTGATCATATAAGCGAAATAGAAAAACCATACAAATTAGCATCGAGAGATTTCAAGCAAGAAAATACAATAATAAAACTTCCTTACGGTATAGAAATAGGCGGTAACAAAGTGCCTGTTATAGCCGGCCCTTGCGCAATAGAAAGTAAATCGGTATTGGAAGAAATAGCTAAAATAGTTAAAGACGGCGGCGGAACAATACTCAGAGGCGGAGCATACAAACCGAGATCTTCGCCATACACTTTCCAAGGTTTAGGTGAAAAAGGTTTAAAATTTTTGCACGATGTGGGAGTAAAATATAAAATTCCTACAATAAGTGAAGCTATGGCAGTGGAACAAGTTCCTTTGGTAAGCAAGTATTGCGATATAGTTCAAATCGGTGCAAGAAATGTTCAAAATTACGATTTGTTGAAAGCTTGCGGCAGACAAAAGAAACCTGTTTTATTAAAAAGAGGTATGGCAACAACAATAAAAGAATGGTTGCTTTCCGCAGAATACATTTTGTCTGAAGGAAACAATAATGTTATGTTGTGTGAAAGAGGTATAAGAACATTTGAAACCGCAACAAGATTTACTTTGGATTTAAATGCTGTACCTGTTGTAAAAAAACTCACACATTTACCTGTTGTTCTTGATCCATCACATGGTATAGGAATAAGGGAACATGTTCCTACGATGGCAAAAGCTTCTTTAGCGGCAGGAGCGGATGCAATAGCATTGGAAATTCATCCCAGACCGGAAGAAGCATTGTCGGACGGAGCACAAAGTTTGTTGCCGGATCAATATAAAAAATTATTGTCGGAACTTAAAGTTTTGGCAAAAGCATTGGATAGAGAAATTTAATGAAAACCGTTGCAGTAATAGGCGTAGGTTTAATGGGCGGATCTTTAGGTATTGCCTTGAGACATTTATTTAAAAACGGCTCAAGGCAATACGATGTTATAGGTATAGGAAGAAACATAAAAAACTTAAAACTTGCCAAAGATAAAAATGCCGTTGATTGTTACTCTACAGATATTGCTGCAGCAAAATGTGCCGATATAATTTTTATTTGCAGCCCCGTGGATACTACTGTTGATATTTATAAAAAAATAGCAACATTCGCTAACAAAAAAACTATTGTTTGCGACATAGGCAGTATAAAATATAATGTCGATACAAAAATAAAACAACTTCAACAAAAGAACAAAGATTACCCTGCATTTATAGGGTGTCATCCGATGTGCGGTATAGAACAAAACGGTATAGAGTATGCAAGTTTGGATATTTATAACAATGCCACCGTTGTAATAACCGCAAATCCAAAAGATAAAAATACAAAAATAATAGCTAAATTATGGAAAGATATAGGTTGTAAAACATTTTTTATGTCCGCACAGGAACACGATGAAACCGTCGCTTTTACAAGTCACATTCCTCATATAATAGCATTCAGTTTTTATAAGATGTTCAGAGAAAAAAGAGGTAAAAATAAAAATATAGAAAATTTGGTTGCGGGATCATTTAAAAGTTTAACCAGAGTAGCAAAATCTTCTCCTAATATGTGGATCCCGATATTTTTAAATAACAAAGATAACTTAAAAATTTTATCCGAAGAATTGTGTAAACAAATAAAAGAGTTTGTCGGTACTTTCGGGAATGAAGAAAAACTCAAAGAAATATTGGAAAAAAGTATAAGACAATGAAAATAAATAAAGTATCAAAACTTAACGGAACAATTACCGTTCCGGCAGATAAATCCATTACCCACAGAGCAATAATGTTGTCTTCGCTTGCGACAGGCAAATCTTATATAAATAATTATTTAAAATCCGATGATTGTTTAATGACAATGAATGCATTCAAACAGATGGGTGTGAATATAGAACAAGCCGAAAATTCACTTACAATAACAGGTGCCGGTATTAACGGTTTAAAAAATCCCGTTAAAGAAATTTATGCGGGAAATTCAGGTACAACAACAAGGTTGTTGTCGGGAGTTTTGGCAGGCCAAAAATTTTCATCAACGATTACCGGTGATGCAAGTTTATCTAAAAGGCCGATGAAAAGAATTATTGAACCTTTGTCTTTAATGGGTGCAAATATTACGGCAAAAGAAAATAACTTTTTACCTATGACAATTTCACCGAAAGAAAATTTAAAAGCAATAAGTTATACAAGTCCCGTGGCAAGTGCACAGGTAAAATCTTGCATATTGTTTGCAGGGTTGTATGCGGACGGAACAACAACGGTTACGGAACCGATAAAATCAAGAGATCACAGCGAAAGAATGTTCAAAACTTTCGGTGCGGATATTTCGGTTGACGGGCTATCCGTAAGTGTAAAAAAATGTAACGGGTTGTATGCACAGGAAGTAACGGTTCCCTGCGATATATCTTCTGCAGCATTTTTTATTGTTGCCGGTTTAATTGTTCCAAACTCAAATATAAAAATTTTAAATGTAAATATAAACAAAACAAGAGACGGAATTTTAACAGTCTTAAAAAGTATGGGTGCCGCCATTGTTTTGGATAATGTCAGAACTGTATCGGGTGAAGATGTTGCCGATATAGAAATAAAAACTTCAAAACTTAATTCTACAAGTTTCGGTAAAGAAATAGTGCCTTCATTAATAGATGAAATTCCTATAATAGTTCTTGCGGCTACTCAAGCCGAAGGACAAACCGTTATATCGGGTGCAAAAGAATTAAAAGTGAAAGAAAGTGACAGAATACATTCTGTTGCATCTCAATTAAATAAAATGGGTGCAGATATTAAGGAAACAGATGACGGTTTTATAATAAACGGACCGACAAAACTTAAAGGTGCAACGGTAGACAGTTTTGATGATCACAGAATAGCAATGATGTTATCTATAGCAGGTCTTACAGCGGAAGGTGAAACGGAAATTTTAAACAGCGATTGTGTAAAAATTTCCTTTGCAAATTTTTACGAGGTGTTAAAAAAGATATGCAAATAAGAAAAAGAAGCAGTTTTTTATATTATTTAGGCAAAGTTGTGTTTAAGTTGATGTTCATTCTTATATACAGATGCAAATCTTCCGGGCAGGAAAATATACCCGAAAACACGGGCTTTATAATAGCTCCAAACCATATGAGTTTTTTTGATCCGCCGTTGGCCGGATGTTTTATGAAACAAGACCTTTATTTTATGGCAAAACAAGAACTTTTCGATACTCCGATATTAGGTTCTGTAATAAAAAGAACAAATGCTTTCCCCGTAAAAAGAGGTATGCAGGATATGAGTGCATTCAGAAATGCATTTACTCTTTTGGAAAACAAAAAAGCATTGTTAATGTTTCCGGAAGGTACAAGATCAAAAACGGGCGAGTTAGGTAAAGCAAGACCGGGTGTGGGTATGGTGGCTTGTAATTGTCAGGTGCCTATAGTTCCGGTAAAAATAGTTAATACCAACAATATGAAAAAGTTCAAAAGAATAGAAATAAAGTATGGTAAACCGGTATATCCGCCGAAAGAACATACAAAAGAAGATTATTTAAAAATAGCTCAACAGGTGTTGGACGAAATAAGAGCATTGTAGGGAAAAAAATGGTAAAAATAACAATAGCTAAAAGTGCGGGATTTTGTTTCGGTGTAAAAAGAGCAATAGATTTGGCACAAGATATTGCTTCAAAAAACAGTGATGTTTACACCTTCGGGCCTTTAATACATAATCCGCAGGAAGTTGCAAGATTAGAAAAAGAAAATATTAAAGTTATTGAAGATTATTCGAAAATAGAAAAAGGTGTTTTGGTATTAAGAACACACGGAATTCCTTTAGATATTTACGAAAATTTATCTAAAAAAGAAAATATAAAAATAGTGGATGCTGCCTGCCCTTTCGTAAAAAAAGCACAAGACATAATAAAAGAGTTAAGTAAAGACAGCGAACAAATCGTTATTGTAGGTGAAAAAAAACATCCGGAAGTTGTGGCTCTTGTTTCTTACGGTAAAGGCAAATGTTTGGTTGTTGAAGATAAAAACGATGTTAAAAATGTTAAAAAAACTGATATAATTTATATAGTAAGCCAAACTACACAAAGTCCTAAAAAGTTTGAAGAAATTGTTAATGAGATATCCAAAATATCTCAAGTGAAGGTCTTTAACACTATTTGCAGAGCAACTTTTGACAGACAAAGTGCAGCCGCGAAATTGGCAAAAGAAGTTGATGTAATGATTGTTATAGGCGGTAAAAATTCAGGTAATACTACCCGCTTGTACCAGATTTGTTCTAACATAACAAAAACATATCATATAGAAGATGTCGATGAAATCGAACCCGCTTGGTTCGACAAAGTAGAAGCTGTAGGAATAACGGCAGGTGCTTCAACGCCCGACTGGATTATTGAAAATATTAAAAGGAGGATAAAAGAAATCACAAATTGTTAGAAGGTTAAGATTAGATCACGAAAAGGAGAAGAAGTAAAATGGAAAACAATAATTTAGATAATTTAACGAAGTTTGAAGAAGATGAAAGTATCAGTATGGCAGATTTGTTAGGCCCTGAAACAAAAATGGGGCTCAGCAGAGGTCAGATATTGGATGTTGTAATCGTTGCCGAAACCGATGACGGTTTTATGGTGGATTTAGGTATGAAATCGGAAGGTATAATACCTAAATCCGAATTTGAAAACAACGAAATTCCCAAAGAGTTGGCAGTAGGTGCAACAGTAAAAGTATTTGTAAAAAATGCCGTAGGAAGAATACAACTTTCTTACAGAGAAGTTTTGGAAAAACAAGCTTGGGATAAAGTAGAAGAAATATTCAAAAACAAACAAACAATAAAAGGAACAATAAAGAAATCAATTAAGGGCGGATTTATTGTTGATGTCGGAGTAAATGCTTTCTTGCACATTTCGCAAGTAGATACATCTTTTGTTAACAATCCGGAAAAGTATATCGGTAAAATTTTTGAGTTTGCAATTACCGAATTTGACAGATACGATAAGAAAATAACGTTATCAAGAAGAAAACTTTTGGAAGATGAAAAAAGAGCAAAAAGAGAACAAATGTTTGCAACATTAACCGAAGGTCAAATATTGGACGGAACAGTAAAAAAAATTATTCCTTCGGCAGCATTTGTAGATTTGGGCGGAGTAGACGGATTTTTGCATATCGGCGAACTTGCTTGGTACAAAGTTAAAAAAGTTGAAGATATTTTGCATGTAGGCCAAATAGTAAGAGTTCAAATATCTAAAATAGATAAAGAAAACGAAAAGATTTCTTTAAGTATGAAACAACTTGCAGTTAACCCTTGGGACAGTGCAGGGGAAAAATATATTGCAGGTCTTATAATGAAAGGTAAAGTTACTTCAATAATGCCTTACGGAGCATTTGTTGAACTTGAAAAAGGTGTTGAAGGCCTTTTACCCGTAGCGGAATATGCTTGGAACGATGCAGAACATTTGTTCAAGAGCGAAGTTAAAGAAGGGCAGGAAATAGAAGTTAAAATTGTAAGTTGCGATAAAGAAACAAAGAAGATTTCTTTGTCCGTAAAACAAATGAAACCTAACCCATGGGAAGAAACCGCAAGACATTATGTTCCGGGAACAAAAGTTAAAGGTATAGTAAAAAATATTACACCGTTCGGTGCATTTGTAAAATTGCCGGAAGGTGTTGAAGGTCTTATACATATAAGTGATTTTTCTTGGTTTAAAACAACAAAGTTCCCTGAAGATTTCTTGAAAAAAGGTCAGGAAGTTGAAGTTGTTGTTTTATCTGTTAATACACAAAACGAAAAAATTGCATTATCTTTAAAACATTTAACTGAAGATCCTTATAAAAAATATAAACTCGGAACAACCGTTAAAGGTAAAGTTGTAAGAGTTGCGGAATTTGGCGTATTTATTGAAGTTGAACCGAAAATCGAAGTATTAATCAAGAGAACCGAATTATCTTTTGAAAATAAAATCGGCGAGCTTCCTAAAGAAGGGGAAGAAATAGAAGCAAAAATCATTAAGGCCGATTTAAGAGAAAGAAAGTTGGAAGCTTCAATTAAGAAATTTGAAAAAGCTCAGGAAAAAGAGTTGATAAAACAATTCTCTTCAAACGATGAAAAACCGACACTCGGCGACATATTACAGGAAGAGGAATAATTTTGATAGATTATTTTAAAGGAACATTATCTTATAAAACTTTAAATACCGCAGTTGTGGAAGTTGCAGGTATCGGTTATAGTATTTCCATAACTGCGGATACATTTAATAAGTTGCCTACCGACGGTAATCAGGTAAAACTGTACATTATAGAATCTACAGGAATGTATGGCGGAGTAATTTCTTATTACGGCTTTTTAACCAGAGAAGAAAGAGATATGTTCGTTTTAATAAAAGATGAAGTTCCTTCAACAGGTGCTAAAAAAGCTATGGAATATCTCGATAAGATTTCAAAATCGTTTGCGGATTTTCAAGCTGCGGTAATGAAAAGAGATGTTTCTATGCTTAGCGGAATTTTCGGGTTTACCAAGAAAACTGCGGAAAAGTTGGTAGCCGCATTAAAAGATAAAATAGCAAATGTTACCGTAAAAGATTCCGCAAAGTGGAGCAATATCGATGCGGGTTCTTCTTCTTCGGAAGCGGTAGCCGCACTTGTGGCATTAGGTTATAAAGAAACCGATGCAAGAGAAGTTGTAAATAAAGTAGCAAACGAAAATAAAGATTTTTCAGTAGAACAAATAATTACGGAAGCATTAAAAAAATTGTAAAACAATTTTTTTGAGGTATAGAAGTATAGAGGTATAGAAGTATAGAAACGACAACTGCAAAAACAAAACAGGTTGTCATCCCGGACTTGATCCGGGATCTCGCAGTTAAGTTGTTTCCATACATCAAAAAATCACAAAGTGATTTTTTTAAGGACAATATGAATAACGAAGAAAACAGAATAATAGATCCGGAAAATTTATCTTCGGAAGAAAGACTTGAAAATTCGTTAAGACCTAAATATCTTGACGAGTTTATCGGTCAACAAAAACTTAAAAATAATTTAAAGGTTTTTATTGAAGCATCTAAAAAAAGAAACGAACCTTTGGATCATTGTTTGTTTTATGCTCCTCCGGGACTCGGAAAAACAACGCTTGCACATATTATTGCAAAAGAAATGGGCGGAAATTTAAGAACAACGTCAGGTCCGGTTCTTGAAAGAGTGGGGGATTTGGCGGCAATTTTAACTAACCTTTCGGAAGGTGACGTTTTCTTTATAGATGAAATTCACAGGATGAACCATTTGGTGGAAGAAGCCCTTTATCCGGCAATGGAAGATTTTGAACTTGATATTATTATCGGGCAAGGACCTTCTGCAAAAACGATAAAGCTCCCTGTCCCGAAATTTACGTTGATAGGTGCAACTACAAGAGCAGGAATGCTTTCCAGCCCTTTAAGAGACAGGTTCGGTATAATAGAACATTTGAACTATTATGATAGTGACGAACTTGTACAAATAGTTAAAAGGTCAAGTTCTATAATTAACGTTAAAACAGATGAAGAAGGTGCACTTGAAATTGCAAGAAGATCAAGAGGTACACCGAGAATCGTTAACAGATTATTAAAAAGAGTTAGAGATTTTGCCGAAATAAAAACCGGTGGTATAATAAATAAACAAATAGCAAAAGAAGGCCTTGATGCTTTAGGAATAGACGATATCGGTCTTGATAAAATGGATAGACTTTTACTTACCACCATGATAGAAAAGTTTTCCGGCGGTCCTGTAGGTCTTGATACTATGGCAGTTTCCGTTAGCGAAGATGCAGATACAATATCCGATGTTTATGAACCTTACCTTATACAGTTGGGTTTTCTTGCAAGAACACCCAGAGGCAGAGTGGTTACCGATTTGGCATACAAACATTTAAATATTCCTATACCTAAAAAATTTAATAATCAAAAAGAGTTGTTTTAATATGGAAAAGATTTTGTTACATACATGTTGTGCACCGTGCAGTGCATCAACAATAACATTATTGCAGGAATACGAAATAGTAAGTTTATGGTTTAATCCGAACATTTATCCGTTAAAAGAACATTTGGCAAGATACGATACTTGGAACAAGTATATGGATTTGTTAAATATTCAAAAAATGGAAATAAAAGCCGATTGGTTGGATAATGAAACGAAATACGAAGACCTTTGGCTTAACGATGCTGTTAAATGTGATAAAGGCAGATGTTATTATTGTTATTTAAAAAGATTAGAAAAAACGGTGGAAACAGCAAAACAAACCGGTATAAAAAACTTTTCAACAACATTACTTTCCAGCCCGTACCAGAAACATGATGTTATAAAACAAATGTGCGAAGAACTGGCAGAAAAAAACGGGCTAAATTTCGTTTATGTGGATCCACGAAAGATTCATTATGACGGTGTTCATAAAATAAAAAAACTTGGGTTATATAGCCAAAGATATTGTGGATGTAAGCTTAGTATAAGATGATTAATTTTATTTAGTGCTGAGCAACTTTATCTTTTGAATTATAACTTTGCATTTAGCTCCTTTATGTACCATCCGCTACCGCTTACATTTCAGTACACTGCAGTCGCTAAATGCTTTGTTCTAATTCAAAATTTTGAAAGTCTTCAAGAGCAACCAACGACAACAACTGCAGTCGGCAAATATTTTGGTATAATTTAAAATCTTAAAATCCTTTGAGAGTCAAGAATAAGGAATATAAAAAAGAGTTGCTTTAATGAAACAGATAATATTGAGTTATGAATTTGTATTAATTTTTTTTGCGTGTTTTATGATGTTTTTATTAATATCAATGTTCATAAAATATAAAACAATAAAATAGAATATTTTGTATATACTTTAATTTTTGATCATGTTATCAGGAATTTTAATTACGAAGATAAATATTATCGTATAGACGGATTTTTATATAAAAATAATAAAAAATGTATACCGACAACTATAGGAAAAATAAAATATATTTTTGCGAGAAGTTATATATTTAGAAAAATCTTTGTCCCGATTATAAACGAATGGTTTGAAAAATATTATAAAGATTATTTGATAAACAGTTTGAAACAGATAAACAGAATAGTTGAAGAAAAATATAATTCAAAGTTGGTAATAATATGGAATGACCATCAAGAAAAGTACAAAAGATTATGTTAAAAATTGAAAGAAACAGATTTGGATTTAATCTTTTTACCGGAATATTTTAATGACAAAAGAACTTATAAATTAGAACATGACGGACATCCTATGGTAAAAGCAAACGAAGAAATTGCAGAAATACTATATAAGCATATAAAAGAAAAAGATAAAACAATTTTATTGGATATTTAATTTATAGGTTTACTTTATTATTGAATCATTTATATTATTATACTTTTCATATTCATCAAATTCATTAGGTTGGTTATTATTTTGTTTCGGAAAATTCATATTTTGTTCATCTGATTTAGGTTGTTGTTTTCTTCGCACCGGTATTTTTACATTTTTCCCTTCTTTTAGAATCCAAATATAGCTATTCATAAAAATAATTACAAATAATCCTGATATTATTGTAACAAATGCTCCGATAAACAAGTTAGTTGTGTTTCTTATTTTAAAAGTATAATTTAATTTCCTTTTTATAACAGTATTCATTCGTGATAACAATTTTTTATCAGGATCTGAATCGATAGGAATAATAGTATATTGGTGTCCATTGTCATATTCAAGTGCTAACACAGAATTTGGGGAACTACTACCGGTAGCTTCAAATGCTAAAATGGCTTGTTTTACATCATATAAATCTTTATTAATTTTTTTTAATGGTGGAAAAAGTTCTCTTTTACTTACATGCGCTATTACAATATTATTATGGGTTTCAAAGTTTACTTTTATTGGGATAATATTTAATAAGAAAAATATAACACCAAATACAAAAAGAACAAGCATCAAACATTTAAAAGTAAGAATTCTAAAATTAAGACGATTTAAAAGTATATCGGATAAAGTTATCTTTTCCATATTCTTATTATATATATTTTTTACTTTCTATGGTTTGAAATTCGAATCTGTATTTCTGTTTAACATCCGGATACTTCTTGTGGTCAACTTCCGAAGTGAACATATCGTAAGGTCTTATATATAAACTTGTATCTCCGTACAAAGCTCTGTATACTACATACTTTTCACCCGTTTCACTGTGAGTTGCAATATCTTCCACTAAATAATAATCACCTTTAAAATGTTTATATATCCCTTTTTTCAGTTCCATAATTTTATCCTTGTTAGCTAAGTTTTTTGCTGATTTCGCAAAAAACATCCTCAACGGAAACAAGTTTCATACAATCAACCTTAGTACAAGTCCTGTTCCTGCACGGTTGACAAGGCACCTTCTTTTGAATAACCGTAGTGTTTCCTTTGAAAGGTCCCGTTCTTTTAGCATCTGTCGGACCTAAAATTGCAACTGCGGGAACTTTGAGTGCTGTTGCTATAT
Source organism: Candidatus Ruminimicrobiellum ovillum (assembly GCF_002392975.1). Taxonomy (NCBI): domain Bacteria; kingdom Pseudomonadati; phylum Elusimicrobiota; class Endomicrobiia; order Endomicrobiales; family Endomicrobiaceae; genus Candidatus Ruminimicrobiellum; species Candidatus Ruminimicrobiellum ovillum. Next base: position 26,406 of record NZ_DGIC01000010.1, on the reverse strand, counting down.
GCATAGGACCTGCTTCGTTTGCCAAAAACAAACTTGCAAGTTTAAATATTGCCATCAACTGCTTTAATGTCAGTTTGCCTGTAAGGTTTACTATCTTTTTAGTTTTAGATAAAGATATTATTTCTTCATCAAGCCCTTTTTCACTTGCACCGCCTTCTTTACCGCCGATAAGCATAACAGTAACATCGTAATTTTCATTTATCAAATCTATTGTTTGTGCAAACTTGTCGCTTTGCCATCTTCTTGATATCCAACCGCCGCCGGGATGAACCAAAACAATCTTTTTATCTAAATTAACATTTTCTTTTTTTAATATTTCTTTTACTTCGTTAATATATTTTTCATCTACATGCAAACTGTATTCCAAGTTGTCCGTATCAACCGGGCAACCGAGATATTTTGCAACTGCCAAATGTCTTTCAATACAATGAGTGTTAACACTTTCAGGTTTAATTTCTTTTGAAAACAACCATGAAAGTTCTCTCATTCCGTTTGTGGATGATGAAGCAAGTTTATATTTTGCACCTGCCATTTTAACTATAAATGCGGATTTAAAAAGGCCGTGAAAATCGATACTTAAATCAAACTTTTCCGCTCTTAAAAGTTTGTACATCTTTTTTAAATATGAAAGAGTTATATGTCTCCTGTCGAACACTATTAAGTTATCAATTAACGGATTATCTTTTATTATGTCCGCACATCTTTCATCGGCTATCCAACTGATATGTACGTTAGGGTAAGTTTTTTTTATTTGTGTAACAGCAGGTAAAGCAAATATTATATCGCCCATTCTGCTCGGTTGAACTATCAATATTTTAGGTTTTGAACCGTTTTTTAAAAGTTCTATAATTTCGTTTGCCATTATAAATACTCTTTAATTATTTTAATGTTTTTTTCTATAGCACCTTTTTGACTTTTCACTACTTCCAAAGCTTTTTTGCCGGTTTCTTGTCTAAGTTCTTTATCGTTTAAAAGTTTTATCGCAGTTTCGTAAAATTCTTCTTTAGTGTTTATTTCAAAAGCTCCGTTATCTTTTAACGATGCGGATTCATTTTCAAAATTGTACATATATTTTCCGAAAATTATCGGTTTGGAATAAGCTGCCGCTTCTATAGGGTTTTGTCCGCCTTTGTTTACCATGGAACCGCCTATAAAAACTATATCGGATATTGAATAAATAGTTTGCAATTTCCCGAACACATCTATAATAATTACATCTTTTTTCTTATCGGTTAACTTTGAAAACAGTTCAAAAGATAAATTGTTCTTCTTTATTAAAGAAGAAATCTTGTTTACTCTTGCGATGTGTCTCGGTGCAATAATTAATTTTAAGTTTGTAAAAATATTTTTCAGTTGTACGAATATTTTCAGCAGTATTGCTTCTTCGCCTTCTCTTGTGCTGCCTGCGGTTAAAATTAAATCGTTATCTGCAAGGAACAAATCTCCTTTTGTTATTGTTTCACTTGTAAAATCTCTGTCGTATTTTATGTTTCCGGTAATACCTACTTTATCTTTGTTGTCCGTTAAAGAAACAAACCTTTTATAATCATGTTCGTTTCTAACGGAAATGTAATCTATAAGTGTTAAAAAAGGTTTCCAAAAAAACTTTGTTAATCTGTAATAAGGATATGCACCTTTGGAAATTCTACCGTTGACCGTTATTATTTTTGTTCCTAATTTATTCGCACAAGTTATCATACTCGGCCAAAATTCCGTTTCTATAAGTATAAGAACATCCGGTTTAATCTTTTTTAGTATTGAAGAAATAAACGGATAAACATCTACAGGTGCAAGAGCAAAATAAGAAATTCCTTTAATTTTAGCAACATATTCTCTTGCAGATTTTGTTATTGTGGAAACTATGATATTGTTTCCTTGTAAGTGAGGTATCATCGGTTCAACTGCTTTTGCTTCACCTAAAGAAGCACAATGTATCCAAACGGTTTTTTTTGTTTTGTCGAGTTGAGGAATGTTCCATTGTGAAAGTCTTTCTTTAATACAATAAAAGAATTCCTGACGATTTTTTTTACCTGCCAAAACAATCGCCAAAAGTATAGGAACCAAAAATATTAAAAGTAAACAATTATAAAAAACAAGTAATATGTTAAGCATTACCAAAAAACCGGATAATAATTTTTACTATTATATATAAAACAGCCATTAAAGGCAACTTGGAAGAATAGAAGATTGGAAGAATAGAAGATTGGAAGCTAAGATGTAAAAATCACTATGTGATTTTTGTTTGTAAATAGAGTTTTTACAAAGTAAAAAATCAATTTTCCTTCTATTCCTCTAATATTCCAATCCTCCAATCTTCTAAAATTGCGGAGCAATTTTTGTTCTTGATTTTTGGTATGTGAGTTGGTATAATTTAAAAGTTATTTTAGATTGAAAATTTAATATGTTAAAAAGAGAAATAAAGTTATTATGTATCACCTGTCCCAGAGATGACATTTCTTATGAAAAACAGGTTGAATTTGCATGTCAAGGCGGCGCGGATATGATTCAACTTAGAGATAAAAAAATGTCAGATAAGGACTTGTATGATCTTTCTTTAAAATTGCAACAAATTTGCGCAAAATACAATGTATATTTTACCGTAAATAACAGGGTGGACATTGCGGATATTTCAAACAGTGACGGAGTTCATTTAGGACAAAGCGATTTACCTGTTTCGTATGCGAGAAAAGTTTTGGGCGAAAATAAAATTGTAGGAATTTCCGCTTCGGGATACGATAAAGTTGTTGAAGCGGAAAAACTTCCGGTAGATTATATAGGTTGCGGAGCGATTTTTCCTACAACAACAAAACCGGAAGCAAATATCAGAGGTTTGGAAGTTTTAAAAAAGTTAAAAACCGCAAATATTACAAAACCCGTAATTGCTATCGGCGGTATAGATAAAACAAATGTTGCGGATGTTATTAAAGCGGGTGCGGACGGAGTTGCCGTTGTAAGAGCGGTATGCGGTGCACAAGATATAAAAAAAGAAGCACAAGAAATAAAAGAAATAATTGTGAGGTATAGAAGTACAGAAGTATAGAGATATTGAAACGGCAGGTGAATTGGTGAACACAAATTGTAAACAATTTGTTGGTGAAAGGGTGAAAAAGACAAGTTATAGTTGTAATTAGTAATTAGTAATTTTAAAATAAATTTTTTGAAAGGGTATAGTTATGACTTTAATGGAACAAGCACAAAAAAATATTGTGACAAAAGAAGTTGAAGAGGTTTCAAAATATGAACAAGTATCAACAGATTTTATTTTGAAAGGATTAAGTGAAGGTACTATAGTTATTCCAAAAAATATTAAAAGAATACAAAAGTTGCCCAGAGCAATAGGTGCGGGACTTAAAACAAAAATAAATGCAAATTTGGGAACATCACCGGACCACATAAGCATCGAAGAAGAACTCGAAAAAATGAGAGTTGCCGTTGAGTACGGAGCAGATGCCATAATGGATTTGTCTACCGGCGGAAATTTGGTGGAAATGAGAAAAGAAATATTGGAACAGTGCCCGGTACAAGTTGGAACAGTTCCTATATATCAGGTTGCAAGCCAAACCGTTAGAGGCGGGAAGAAAAAAATTTCACAAATGGATCCGGAACTAATGTTTGATGTTATAGAAGAACAAGCCGAGCAGGGTGTTGATTTTATGACGATACATTGCGGAGTTAACCAAGAAACGGTTGCAATGTTGGACAGACAACCGAGAGTTATGGGAGTAGTCAGCAGAGGCGGATCATTTTTGGTTAAATGGATAAGAGCAAACAAAAAAGAAAATCCTTATTATGAACAATATGACAGACTTTTAAAAATAGCAAAAAAGTATGATGTTACTTTAAGTTTGGGTGACGGGTTCAGACCGGGAGGAAATCCCGATGCAACAGACGGACCTCAACTTGCCGAACTTTCAATACTCGGAGAACTTGCATTAAGAGCAAGAAAAGAAGGTGTGCAGGTTATGATTGAAGGTCCGGGACACATTCCCATAAATCAAATACAATCGAATGTTTTACTTGCAAAAAGGTTAACACATAACAGTCCTTTATATTTCTTGGGACCTTTGGTTACCGATATTGCTCCGGGATATGACCATATTACCTCTGCAATCGGCGGTGCAATGGCAGCAAGTTACGGAGTGGATTTTATTTGCTATGTTACACCGGCCGAACATTTAAGATTGCCTGATGTTGACGATGTCAGAGAAGGTGTTATCGCTTCAAGAATTGCGGCTCACAGTGCAGATATAGTAAAAAATGTTAAAGGTGCAAGAGAGCAGGATTATCAGATGTCAAAATACAGAAAAGAAAGAAACTGGGAAAAACAAAGAGAATTTTGTTTAGACCCGATAAAGTTTGATAAAGAAAGAGCAAAAATCGTTCCCAATTTGAAAGACACTTGTTCAATGTGCGGGGAATTTTGTTCAATGAGGGATGAAGATTTATGAAAATGAAAACAGTAAAAGTAAGAGTACCGGCAACCACTGCAAATTTAGGTCCGGGATTTGATGTGTTGGGAGCAAGTTTATCGTTATATAACGAACTTGAAGTATCAATTGCCGAAGATCCTAAGAAAGCAAAGTTTGTTGTAGCAGGCGAAGGCAGAAAAATTTTGCCTAAAGATGAAAGAAATATTTTGTGGAAAGCAATGGATGCTGTTTTTATGTTGCTTGATCAAAACGATAAGTACAGTTTAAAAAGTTTTAACATAAAACTTACAAACAATATTCCTTTAAGTTCGGGACTTGGTTCATCATCGGCAGCAAGAGCAGCCGGAATAATAGCCGCAAACCAAATATGCGGAAACAAAATGACGTTGGGTGAAATGGCACAGCTCGGTGTAAAACTTGAAGGTCATCCCGATAATATAATACCGGCATTTTACGGCGGAGTATGTGTTTCTATAAATCAAGGTAACGATGTGATAGATGTTATAAAGTTGCCTATACCTAAAATAAAAGCCGTTGTTTGTACACCCGGTTTTGAACTTGCAACGGAAAGATCAAGAAATATTTTGCCTTCAAAATATGACAGAAAAGATGTAGTTTTTAATATATCAAGAGTTGCGTTACTTACAAAAGCTTTTTGTACAAACGATTTTAAACTTTTGCAGGAAGCAATGCAAGACAAAATTCATCAACCTTACAGAGCAAAATTGATTCCCGTTATGCAGGGATTAATAGATGCTGCCGTTAAAGAAGGTGCTTACGGTGCATGTTTGTCCGGAGCGGGACCTTCGATGATAGCTTTTTGTGATAACAGTAAAGCGGAAAAAATTGCAAAAGCTATGGCAAAAATATGGAAAAAAGAAACGGTTCCTACAAAAACTTTTATTTTAAGTTTTGATAAAAACGGAGCAGCAACAAATTGCTAAAGCAATTTGTTGAGGTATAGAAGTATAGAGGGATAGTGTGAAACAATTTTTAATTTAAACTATAAATTGGAGTAAAAAAGATGGCATTAATCGTGATGAAGTTTGGCGGTTCTTCTGTAGCAGACAGCGACAAAATGAAACATGTTGCAAACAAAGTTATTGCAAGAAAAAAAGGCGGTAACAAAATTGTTGTTGTTGTTTCGGCTCCCGGAGATACTACCGATGATTTAATTACAAGATGTGAAGAAATTACGGCAGATCCTAATCCCAGAGAAATGGATATGTTGCTTGCAACAGGTGAACAGATGTCAATTTCACTGCTTGCGATGGCAATTCAAGCTATGGGACACAAAGCGGTTTCTTTAACAGGTTTTCAGGCGGGTATTTCCACCGATGACGATTACACAAGAGCAAGAGTAAAGAAAATAAATCCTAAAAAGATTTTTGAGTTATTGGATAAAGGAAACATTGTTGTTGTTGCGGGATTCCAGGGCATGAACAAAGCCGGTGATATTACAACTTTGGGCAGAGGCGGATCCGATTTAACCGCTGTTGCACTTGCAGCACAAATGAAAGCAAACCTTTGCGAAATTTACAGTGATGTCGAAGGTATTTTTACAACAGATCCGAGAGTTGTAAAAGATGCAAAGAAGATAGATTTAATATCCTATGAAGAAATGCTTGAAATGGCAGGTTCGGGCGCACAGGTTATGCAAACAAGAAGTATAGAAGTTGCAAAAAATTACGGAATAGAAATTCATGCAAGATCGACTTTTTCCGATAAAGAAGGAACTTATATAGTAAGTGAAGAAAAAATAGGGAGAAAAAAAATGGAAGACCTTATGGTATCAGCAGTAACATTTGATAAAAATCAAGTAAAATTTTCTTTAATAGATTTACCGGATGTTCCGGGAATGGCAGCAAAAATATTCAGTTCTATTGCAAAGTTGGGTATCAATGTAGATATGATTATTCAGTCCGCAGCTTTGGATAAGAAAAACGATATATCTTTTACGGTAAGTAAATCCGATATGAAAAAAACTCAACAAAAAGTTGATGAACTTGCAAAAGAGTTGGGTGCCCAAACGGTAACTTGCGATGAGCATGTTGCAAAAGTTTCCGTAGTCGGTGTAGGTATGAAAACTCATGCAGGTGTTGCATCCAAAATGTTTGACATTTTAGCCAAGAACAAAATAAATATCGAAATGATTTCAACAAGTGAAATAAAAGTTTCTTGTGTTATAGATTCGGTAGATTTGAATAAAGCGGTAAACGAATTACATAAAGGATTTAAATTAAACAAGAAATAATTTTATAAAAATTATTTCTTGTTGTTGAAAAGTTGAAAAGGGTGAACAGGTGAAAGGTTAGAAAACCATAAGCTGTAAGCTTTAAGCTAAAAAATCCGCAGGATTTGTTGATGAAACAGATAAAAATATTTGATACAACTTTAAGAGACGGCAGTCAGGGAGCAGGGATATCATTTTCGGTTGAAGATAAATTGAAAATAGCCTCTGCTCTTGATGATTTCGGTGTATCTTATATTGAAGGCGGATGGCCCGGCTCAAATCCTAAAGATGAAGAATTTTTTCAACTTGCAAAAAATAAATTTAAACATTCCAAGTTGGTTGCTTTCGGTTCGACAAGGAAAAAAAATTCCGATATAAAAGAAGATGAAAATATAAAAAAGATTACAGAGTCCGGAGTAAAAGTTGTATGTATTTTCGGAAAATCCTGGGATTTGCATGTTAAGTATGCACTGAAAACTTCTCTGAAAGAAAACCTTAACATGATAAGCGATACCGTATCATATTTGAAATCGAAAAAGTTTGAAGTTATATACGATGCCGAACATTATTTTGACGGTTATATCCACAACAAAAATTATGCACTGCAAACCGTAAAAGCGGCAATAGATGCCGGAGCGGATTATATTTGTTTATGTGAAACAAACGGCGGAGTGCTTCCTTCATATATCGAAAAAATAGTTAAAGAAACAATACAAAAGTTTCCGAACGTAAAGTTTGGAATACATGCTCACAACGATTGCGAATGTGCCGTTGCAAATTCAATAATGGCGGTTTTGTCGGGTTGCGAAATGGTGCAGGGAACAATAAACGGTATAGGTGAAAGGTGCGGTAATGCAAACTTATGTTCGATAATTCCTTCATTACAATTAAAAGGAAAATATCGTTGTGTTCCCGTAAGAAACTTAAAAAATATTACGGAACTTTCAAGATATGTTGATGAAATAGCAAATTTAATTCCCAACGATTGTTTGCCTTATGTCGGCAGAAATGCTTTTGCCCATAAAGCCGGTGTTCATGTTTCGGCAATAAAAAAAGATTCCAGAACATATGAACAAATTAACCCTAAACATGTAGGAAACAGAAGAAGTGTTTTGGTCAGTGACTTGTCGGGTAAAAGTAACATTGTTTCAAAAGCCGATGAATTGGCAATGGATTTGGAAAAAGATAAAAATTTGCGCGGAATAATAAATACAGTTAAAGAAAAAGAAAACGAAGGTTATCAATACGAAAATGCCGACGGATCTTTTTATATACTTACAAAAAAAGTGGAAAATAAATGTAAAGATTTTTTTACATTGAAAAGTTACAGAGTAAGTGTGGAAAAAAATGCCGACGGTTCGATAGTTTCGGAAGCCACGGTTAAGTTGGATGTTAACGGTAAAGAAGAACATACGGTTGCAGAAGGGGAAGGTCCCGTTAATGCTTTGGATAAATGTTTAAGAAAAGCATTGATAAAATTTTATCCGGAAATAAAAAACGTTTTACTTACCGACTTTAAGGTAAGAGTAATAAACTCGGATGCAAATACCGCAGCAAAAGTCAGAGTGTTGATAGAAACAAGAGATAAGAAACAAAGTTGGGGAACGATAGGCGTAAGTGAAAATATCATCGATGCCTGTTGGCAGGCACTTTCCGATTCCGTGGAATACAAACTCCTAAAAAAATAATTATTTTTTCTTTATGTTTAGTGCTTGTTCAAAATAGGACGGCTCTAAAGTATCGATACCTTTTCTGTAAAGATTAGCAAACAAATATTTTGATATGGATTTCATTGTTAAAACATCAGCCATGGCTCTGTGAGCTTGGTTCACTTCTATATCTAAAATTCTTGCTATATCACCGAGTTTGTTGGATTCAAAAGAAAAATATTGTCTTGAAATAATTAAAGTATCCAAAAAATACATTTCAGGTGAATTTATACCGCTTTCCATTATTTCTTTCGATACGAAATTTAAATCGAAGTAAGCATTGTGACAAACCAAAACGAACCCTTCTATAAAATTTGAGATATCTTTTGCTATGTCACAAAATTTCGGAGCATCTTTTACCATTTCGGTTGTAATACCGTGAATATTTGAAGAAAATTCGGGAATAGGACATCCCGGGTTTACAAGTGTGCAAAATTCGGTTTCCGTATCACCTGAAACTTTTAACATTGCTATTTCGCAAGTTCTTGCACCATGTTCCATGGATAAACCGGTTGTTTCAATATCCAAAAACACAAGGTTATCCGGCTTGTTTGTTAAAATCGGTGAAGGTATCATTAAAAATCCTTTTGTATTATTTACATTATTATACATTTTTATAAAAATTATTTAAATTTAATATTCAATAAAACTATTCTTTTGATATCTAAAATGTTATCATATAAATGTTTTTAATAAAACAAATTTAATTTTTTATGAAAAAGAACAGGAACAAAAATATCAAACTATTTTTAGTAATGTTGATTTTCGGCATTACTATAACAGCTTGTCAATCAAATAAACAGCCGGTTGAACATAAGATAACAATTATTCCCGGAACAGAAATTGTAACATACGGTTTTGCCGATACGGGGAAAATGAAATATGGAAACGATAATTTTGTTTTAATTGATGATAAGACTTATCCGGATATGAATAAGAAAGTTGAAGCTTTTAGAACGGCGGTTTCCGGAAATAATTTTGTGATAATAGATGGTGATATAGATTTAAGTTGTGGAATAATAACGGATATAAATCATGATTATTTTGATGAGTTTAATGAAGATAATACACCTAAACATAAAAATTTTGTTGTGACAATAGGTTCAAATACAACACTGATCGGAATGGAAACTGCAAGGATAATGTATGGCAGTCTTTTAATACATGATGAACAAAACATTATAATACAAAATATATCTTTTTATGATGCACACGGAGCACCGGAACAGAATCCTAAAATAAACAAAGAAACAAAGTGTTCCAGTGATAATATAAGTGTAGAAAAAGTAAGCAATTTATGGATAGACCATTGCTCGTTTACCGATGGAAAGTGTAGAGATATTTATGGAAATTATCATGATGGTGCAATAGATATAAAATCAGGAGAAAATATTACTATATCATATTGCTATTTTACAAATCATGATAAAGTAATGTTGTTAACTCCGAACGATGACTTTTCAAACAAAACCAATGTATATATTACTTTACATCACAATTATTTTGATAAAGTAGTTCAAAGAATGCCCAGAGCAAGATGGGCGGTTGCTCATGTATATAATAATTTATATGAAGATATAGGTTTCGGTAGAGATTTCGGTTATAGTTTAGGTATTGGAATAGGAAGTACTTTTATAGTGGAGAATAATTATTTCGGTAAGCATAAATCAGGTATAATATCTTGGTTTGATAAATCCGATAATAACGACAACAGTTTTTCACAATTATTTTATAAAGATAATGTTCCCGATTTGAAAAACAAAAATTCGATATATTCCGAAATCGATAACTTGAAAGATTATAAGTTACATATAAAAAAGGAAAAAATGTTTGATATACCTTATGTTTACGAGTTAGAAAAAGTTAAAACAATTAAAAAGAATTTAAAATATTTTGCAGGTGCAAATAAAAAAATACAAATATTGAACGGAGAAGGAAAGAAATATGAACTCAAATAAAATTCCCGTAGTTATGTCTTCCGATAATAAAGTGTTTTTTACAGTGGCAACGGTAATAGTTTCAATGTTGGAAAATGCAAATAAAGACGCTTTCTATGATATTTATGTTTTATGTACCGATACCGTTACCGATGAAAACAAAAATAAATTGTCCGAACTAAAAAAACAATACGAAAATTTTTCGTTATCTTTTATGGATATGAAAGATACTTTCAAGAATATTCCTAAAACACATAAATATGTTAATTATGTGTCCGCATTCAAATTTTTAATTCCGTCTTTATTTCCTCAATTTGATAAAATTATATATCTTGATACGGATGTTATAGTAAGAGCAGATTTGACGGATTTATATAATACCGATATAGGGGATAATTATGTTGCAGGTTGTTTGTGTTTGGTTAATCATATAACCTGCAGAGATGATATTTCAAAAGAAACCGGTATGGAAAGTATGGACTATTATATAAATGCCGGTGTTATTCTTATGAATTTAAAATTAATTCGCGAAAATAAGATAGATAAACAATGTATAGATTTGATTGGCAGTTTTAAAGGATCTATTGACCAACATATTATGAATAAAGTGTGTTATGGTAAAATATTTTTCCTGCCGTTAAAATATAATGTCAGTAACTCTTCTTTAAAAATTTTTGAATCCGGTGCGGCAAAGTTTTTTTATTCTTTACAGGAAATAGAACAAGCTTATAAAAATCCTGCTGTTTTTCATTGGACCGGGGGAAATAAACCGTGGCAATATTACAATTTGTTTTTATCGCATGAATGGTTCAGATATTTTATAAAAACGCCGTTTAAATATATGAAACTCGACAGAAAATGTGTAAAACGGGCGGGACTGTTTTCGGTAGTTAAAAGGTTTTTATCCGTTACACTAAAAAAAATATGGTACAGCTTGATATATAAATAATATAAATAATACGAAAAAACAAATGACTAAATATGATTAAAATGATATAATTATAAATTGTGTTTAAAATAAATTGTTGATTTATGAGGAATAAAAAATGAATTTTCAAGAAATTATTATGAGATTACATAAGTATTGGTCTAAAGAAGGTTGTTTGATATGGCAACCTTACGATTTGGAAAAGGGTGCGGGAACGTTTAATCCTGCAACATTTTTAAGATGTTTGGGACCGAACCCTTGGAAAGTTGCTTATGTTGAACCTTCAAGAAGACCTACCGACGGAAGATACGGAGAAAATCCTAACAGATTACAACACTATTATCAGTTCCAAGTTATATTAAAACCCGCACCGGAAAATGTTCAACAGCTTTATCTTAACAGTTTGAAAGCTATAGGACTTGATCCCAAAGAACACGATATAAGATTTGTTGAAGACGACTGGGAATCTCCGACACTCGGTGCTTGGGGGCTCGGTTGGGAAGTTTGGATAGACGGTATGGAAGCGACACAGTTTACATATTTTCAACAGGTTGGAGGTATAGAATTAAATCCTATATCCGCGGAAATTACTTACGGTTTGGAAAGACTTGCAATGTATTCTCAGAAGAAAGATTCCGTATACGATTTAATGTGGACAGACGATGTAACTTACGGTGATGTCCATTTGGAAGATGAAAGACAATGGTCAAAATATAATTTTGAAGTTGCGGATACAAAAATGTTGTTGCAACATTTTAACGATTGGGAAGCCGAAGCAAAAAAGCTTGTAGAACAGGGACTTGTTTTACCTGCTTACGATGCTGTTATGAAATGTTCTCATTTGTTTAATTTGCTCGATGCAAGAAGTGCAATTTCGGTTTCCGAAAGAGTAAGTTATGTTTTGAGAGTCAGAACTTTGGCAAAAATGGTGGCTGAAGGATATGTAAAACAAATTACAAAGTAATTTGTTTTACGGAAGTATGGATGTATAGATGTATAGAAGAATAGAAACGACAAAAGATTATAGTTAAATAAGAGGAATAAAAATGGTTAAAAATGTTTTACTTGAAATAGGGACGGAAGAAATACCTTCTTCATATATTGCACCTGCACTTGAACAGATGCAAAAATTTGCAAATGATATGTTAACCGAAAAAATGGTAAGTTTCGGCGAAATAAAAACTTATGCTACACCGAGAAGACTCGTTTTAACAATAGCCGATGTTGAAGAAAAAAGTAAAGATTCTGTTCAGGAGTTTAACGGACCGTCCGCAAAAGCAGGTAAAGATGCTAACGGGAACTGGACACAGGCAATACTCGGATTTTCAAACAAACATCAGGTAAAGCCGGAACAACTCGTTATAAAAGATACTCCGAAAGGACAATATTATACTTATTCAAAACAAATTAAGGGTGAAAAAGTAACAAACATTTTAGCCGAAATATTCCCGATAATTATTCAAAAAATATATTTTCCTAAAACGATGGTATGGGAAAGTTCCTGCTTAAAATTTGCAAGACCTATAAGAACAATCGTTGCTATGTACGGCGATAAGGTGATAAAATTTTCACTTGCCGACGGGGCAATAAAATCTTCAAATAAAACTATCGGATTACACACATTAACTACAAAACCTATAGTTATAGAATCTGCGGATGTTTATAAAGAAACATTACAAAATAATTGTGTCTTGGTAGACCAACAAGAAAGAAAACAAAGAATAATATCTTCCATAAATGAAGTTGCAAATTCGATTTCCGCAAAAGCTATATTGGATGAAAGTTTGGTTAACGAAGTTAATCAGCTTGTAGAATATCCTACCGCGGTATTATGCAAATTTAACGAAAAATATTTAAAACTTCCGCCGGAAGTTCTTATAACATGTCTTAAGAAACAACAAAAATGTTTCGCCGTTAAAGATTCCATGGGCAAATTAACGAACTATTTTATTAATGTCAGAAACGGTAAATCCGATAACTTGGATATAGTTAGAGCAGGTTATGAAAAAGTTGTTGTTGCAAGACTTGAAGACTCGGTCTTCTTTTACGATAACGATATAAAGAAACCGTTTGAACAATCTATAGAAAGATTAAAAGGTCTTATATTCCAAAAAGAAATCGGAACGGTTTACGAAAAACTTACAAGAATAAAAACCGTTGCAAATTTTATAAATGAAGAAAACAAGTTGAACATAAATAAAGATACTTTAACAAGAGTTATAGATTTGTCTAAAACAGATTTGGTCAGCGAAATGGTTTTTGAGTATCCCGAACTTCAGGGAATAATGGGAAGAATTTATTCCAAAGTTGCAGGGGAAAGTGATGAAATATCAAAAGCTATAGAACAACATTATTGGCCGTTATCCGCTTCGGGAACTTTACCTGAAAATATTTTGTCGGTAGTTGTTTCTTTAGCAGATAAAATAGATACCGTTGCGGCGGATTTTGCCATAGGACTTGAACCTTCCGGTTCTGCAGATCCTTACGGACTTAGAAGAATGGCGATAGGTATCGTCAGAATGATAAGAGAGTTTTTACCTGAAACGGATTTTGAAAAGATTTTGGATACAGCATTAAATTCGTTACCCGAAAAAATTAAAGAAAAAGATACTTTTGCTACGGCAAAACAAAGATTGGTAAAGTTTTTCTGGAGCAGAATAGAAAATATTTATGAAAACGAAGGATATAAGTTTGATGAAGTTAAAGCTGTAATTATTCCTTCACAAAAGTTGGGCTTGAAAGTTTTGGGCGATATAAAGAAAAAACTTGATGCATTACAAAATTTGAGAAAAGAAAGTTCATTTGAATCCATAACAACAATATTTAAAAGAGCAAGCAATATTTTAAATCAGGCAAAAAAACAAAAACTGAATATTTCCGATGTCGTTAAAACGGATTTGTTGAAAGAAGAGCCGGAACAGAATTTGTATAACCAATATGTTGTTATAGATAAACAATTGGAAGAACTTCTTTCCAAAAAAGATTATGCAAATGCAATAAATAAACTTAACGATGTAAAACCGTACTTGGATAATTTCTTCGAAAAAGTTATGGTTATGTGCGAAGATGAAAATATAAAAATTAACAGAATTTCGTTAATAAATTATATTACAGAAAAGTTTAACTCTTTTGTTAATTTGTCATCATTACAATAAAAATTTCGAGGTATGGGGGGATAGATGAATAGAGGTATAGAAGATTGCTTTTGGCAATTTTAGTCCGTACATCCATATCTCCATACATCTATACATCTATCGAATGGTAAAATTTTTAATCAAAACAGTTTGTGACTATTTGTATTAAAAAGCAAATGAAAAATATAATATTTAACCGTCCTGTAATATCGATTTTGTTCGTATATATTTTTGTACTTGTTTTTTTAAATTATTTAGGAATATTTTTGCCACAAAGAAACAGTTTTCTGATAAACAACACGGACAAATATACAACCGAACTTACCGGAAAAGTTATAACCGAACCTATACAAAAAGGTGAAAAACAACAATTTATATTGGAAGTTTTTGATACGGACGGGCAAAAAATAAAAAAAGAAAAAACTCTTGTTTATGCTTCGTCCGCATATAATATAGAATACGGTGATATAATATTTGTTTCTGGTAAACTAAATATTCCCGAAAAGCCGGTATTTCCATACATTTTTAATTATAATTTGTACCTTCAAAGAGAAAACATTTATACGATTTTTTATCAACAAAATTTTGAATTTATAGAAAAACAACCGAACAAAATAAAACAATTATCTTTTAAAGTAAGAAATAATATAGAAACCAAAATAGATAACTTTTTTAATGAACCCGTTTCTTCCGTTTTAAAATCTATGGTTACCGGTAACAAAGCACTTCTTGATAAAGATATTAAAGAAGATTTCGTTAATACCGGTCTTATACATATATTGGTTATAAGCGGACTTCATATAGGTTTTTGTGCCGCAATATTTATGTTTTGTTTTAGGTTATTTGGTTTAAAATTAAATTATGTTTATCTTTTAACAATACCTACACTGTTTTTTTATGTTTTGTTAACGGGAGCAAACCCTCCCGCAATAAGAGCGGCGATAATGTTTTCTTGTTTGCTCGTTACGCTTATGCTTAACAGAGAGCCTTTAATATATAATGCTTTGGCTTTATCCGCATTGATAATTTTAATATTTAATCCGCAGAGTTTGTTTACGGCGAGTTTTCAACTTTCGTTTCTTGCAACATTGGGAATATTATATTTATATCCTAAATTCAGTAAATGTTTCGGTATAATAAAAAATAAATATATAAATTTCGTGTGGGATATTGTATGTGTTACATTGTCCGCACAGATAGCACTCATCCCGTTACTTGTTTTTTATTTCGGGAAAATATCTGTTATTTCTTTTGTTTTAAATTTAATTATAGTTCCGATAATACCGATAATTATAGGTTTGTTTTTTGTGTTTTATGTATCAACATTTTTATCCTACCATATATCTTTATCGGTATCTTTATTATTGTCTTATATTTTGAAATTTATTTTATATGTCATAAATTATTCTGCCACACTTGATTATTCGGTAGTGTTTTTTGCGGTTCCGGGTATTGTAATGATACTTTTTTACTACTTTTCGGTTTATATTATGTTTGAAATAAAAAACAAAAAGGTTTTAGGTTTATTATTCGTCATTATTTGTTTTATGTTGCTAAATCCTTTTGAACAAAGAACATTTGCAAAAACATTTGAAGGAAAAAAGAATATAACCACACATATAAAAGAAAAAGGTAATAAAAATATTATAATTTTCAAAGAATTGCAAAAAGATAAATACTATTTCAACAATTTGGAACAATACCTGCTTGCTCAAGGTATAAAAGAAATAGATGTAATGTATACCGATTATGATAAAAAATATGTAGACGATAACTTGAAAAAAATAAAAGCAGTTAATGTGTTAAAAAACACTTTGGAAACTCATTCATAAAATTTTCTGTTTTTCCGTTTTAAAAATTAAAATTTATATTGCTGAAAAAGTTTGACAATAAAGTGTCTTTTATATATAATCTTAAAGTGAAAAATAAGATGGTTTTTAAATAAATTTAGGAGAGGTAAGAGATGAAAAACTTTTTAGTAGTAGGAATGTTGTTTTTGTGTTTAGTAGTAAGTTCCTGTGCAAAAAAACAAACTGTTGCTCCGGAAGATGAACTCGGTGAAGATCAGGAACAGGCAGAACAAGTTTCAGATCTTGATGCAGCTTTATTGGAACCTGAAGAGTTTTCTCAAGAACCGTCAATAAGAGGAACGGATTTTGACTCTAAAGTATCCCTTGAAGTTATATACTTTTCATTCGACAGCAGCTCACTTCCGCAATCTGTAATGAAGGTTTTAAAAGAAAACGCACAATATTTGAAAGATAATCCTTCTGTAAATGTTGTTGTAGAAGGTCACTGCGATGAAAGAGGTACTACCGAATATAATTTGGCATTAGGTCAAAAAAGAGCCGTTAAAGTAAAAGAATATTATGTTCAATTGGGAATAAGTCCGGATAGAGTTGCAACTATATCTTACGGAGAAGAAATGCCTCAAGATACAAGACACAATGAAGCAGGTTGGGCTAAAAACAGAAGAGCCGAAACAAAAGTAATAAAATAGTTTAAGATATTTGTACAGCACGATGTTTAGATTTTTAGCACTATTATTTCCTATGTTCTTGTTGATCGGATGCGTAACGGCCGTTCCGTCTCAATCTGAAATTGATGCTTTGAAAAAAGAAGTTTCTAAGCTTCAAATAAAGTTTGCGGCAATGGAAGCTAAACAAGTTGAAGTATATTCCAAATACGAAGAAAATTTGGTAAATACCGATATAGCCAGCGCATCCATCCAAGAATTATATAAAAAGACTTCAAAACTTTCTCAAGATTTAAAGGATCTTGAAGTTGTTGTAAAAAATCAAAAAAGCGACAACTCTAAAAATGTTATGCAGGTACCTTCAAAAATGTATGAAGGTGCATACAATGAATTTTTGGTAGGTAAATACGAAGTTGCCATTATTGATTTTAAGTCTTTTTTAAAACAATATAAAGACCATGATTTAGCCGATCAGGCACAGTATTATATCTCGGAAGCTTTGTATTCGCAACAAAAATATTCCGAAGCTTTTGAAGAGTATAAAAAAATAGAGGAAAATTATCCTGATTCCAACTTGATACCATCTGCAAGATTAAAGATGGCTTTATGCTTAGAATTGTTAAACAGAAAAAATGATGCCGTTATCATTTTGCAGACGATATTAACGGATTATCCTAAAACTGCGGAAGCTTTCACCGCAAAGGAAAAAATAAAAATTTATACAAATGATAAGAGTAAATAGTTTAGTTCCTTGTATAGCTTTATCGATACTTATTCACAGTCTTACTTTTTTTGCTCTTTTTCATAAAAAAAGCGATCAAAATGTCTTTATGGCGGTTCCGTTTGAGGTTTCTTTCTTTTCTCCGGTTCAGCAACCGGTGATTGAAGAAGTTGCTGAAGAAGTTTCCGTTCCGGAACCTGTACCTCCGGTAGAAAAACCAAAACCGGAAGTTAAAAAACCGGAAAAAGTAAAAAGTGAAGTTGTAGTGAAAAAGAAAGAAAAGCCTGAAAAGAAAGTTGAAGAAAAGAAAACTGTAGAAAAACCTGCCGAAACGGCAAAGCAGACTGCGACACAACCGGAACAACCGAAAGCAGGCAGCGGCAGTAATTATTCGTCTAAAGGTATAATGTTAGAGAATAAAAGTTTTAAATATTCTTATTATACCAATACAATAGTTAAAAAGATTAGTAAATATTGGCAGTGGTCTAAAACGCTTTCGGCGTATAGAGCGGTTGTTTATTTTAAAATAGCCAGAGACGGAATGGTATACGATGTAGATGTAAAAGAGTCTTCAGGTGATACGACTTTTGATCAAAATGCCATTAGAGCGGTACAATTGGCAAGTCCGTTTGCTCCGTTACCGGAAGGTTATGAAGAAAATTATTTGGGAGTTTATTTTGAATTTAAATTTTTATAAGAATGTAATTAGAACGTTATTGACAATATTTTGTTTTTGTTTCCTTTTTGCTGTTTCCTATGCGGAAAACGATGTATATTTGTCTTTGTCCGGGACGGCTAACAGAGCAAGTATAGGTTTGTCGGAATTTGTTCCCGTAAACGGTTTTTTTGAGGAAATGAATTTGTCTAAGGATTTCAAAGATACATTGGAATCCGATTTGATTTTATCCAGACATTTTAATGTTGCGGTAGCAAATTCGTCTTATAAATTTGATTTGGATTCCCAATTTGCATATTGGATGGATAAAGGTGTATCTGTTTTGGTAACAGGTTCTATATCCATTATCGAACAAACAAAACTTGTTGTAGGCGTTAAATTATATGATATAGAAAGTCAACAACTTATTTGGGAAGACAAATACAGCGGCAGTGTTAAAAGTTACAGATATTTAGCTCATAAAATAAATGATGAAATAGTAAGAAGATTTACCGGTGAAGAAGGTATAGCTTGTTCGAAAATTGCCTTTATAAACAACAGTACAAAATTTAAAGAAATATATGTTGTGGATTATGACGGTTATAATTTAAGACGATTAACAAAAGATAACAGACTTAATGTGTTGCCTAAATGGGCGCCGGGAAGTCCTCAAATAATATACACATCATACTTGTATAATAATCCGGATTTGTTTGTATTGGATATAGCTAAAAACAAGAGAAAAGCTTTATCCACTATTCAGGGATTAAATTCTCCGACATCTTTTTCACCGGATAAAAAAGTATTGGTTGCAACTCTTTCAAGAGGAGTTTATCCGAATTTGTATTTGTTGGACAATACAGGTGTTGTATTAAGAAGGTTAACGGAAGGAAAATATATTGATACGAGTCCTTCTTTTTCTCCGAGCGGCAAAGAAATCGTATTTATATCCGATAGAGCCGGATATCCTCAAATTTATATAATGGATGTTGACGGAGCAAACTTAAGAAGATTATCAACTAAAGGTAATTGCGATTCTCCTACATGGTCGCCTAAAGGCGATAAAATAGCCTTTACAATGAAATACGACGGTAATTTTGATATATTCTTATACGATTTACCTAAACAAAAAATTATAAGACTTACCGAAAATCAAAAAAATAATGAAAATCCGACATGGTCTCAGGACGGAAGATTTATAGCTTTTGCATCGAACCGTTCCGGGAGAAGCGAAATATACATTATGGGAATAGACGGTACCGGTGTAAGAAAGTTGGTTGAAACCAGAGGAGAATCTTTTACTCCTTCCTGGTCTCACGGTTTATAATTTATAGAAAAGGAAAGGAATTTATATTATGTTCGCGGGGAAAAGTTTTTTCGAGATATTGGCTTTGGGCGGTTGGACGTTATATATATTGTTAATAATATCAATAATTTCCATATCCGTAATTATATTAAAAATTATTGAATTTTCAAGAAAATCTAAAGTTGATATAACGGATTTGCTGAAAAGAGCGAAAGAAACATTGGTTAAGGGCGAAAATGTAAATGTCTTGATAGGGTATTGTGTGTTAATGGATTGCCCGGTTTCCAATACTATAGCTGCCGGTCTTCAAAGATTTACCGAAACAGGTAATTCCAATATAGAAGAAGCAATGAAAAGAAAGATTTCCACTGAAGTTATGAAATTGGAAAAATACACAACGATACTTGCTACAATAGGAGCCGTATCCGTATATATAGGTTTGTTCGGAACGGTTTTAGGTATCATTCGTTCTTTCCATGATATTTCTTTAGCGGGTTCGGGCGGTATTTCCGTAGTTATCGGAGGTGTGTCCGAATCTTTGGTTGCAACGGCTGCAGGTCTCAGTGTGGCAATTCCTGCCGTTGTGGCATATAATTTCTTTTCAAGATCTATAGATAAATTTGTTGTTGAAATGGAATATGTTATTTCGGCATTGAAAGAAATTATAGACGGACTTTAGGAGTTTGAAAGGTATGTCTGATAAGAAAAAAAGAGTTGTTGCCGATATAAATATTACACCGTTTACAGATGTTGTTTTAGTGCTTCTTATCATATTTATGATAACGACACCTATGTTATCTCAACATCAAATAAAAGTTAACTTGCCTGAGGCTGCCGAAACAACCGAAACCAGTGAAGATAAAATTATAGAAGTATCCATAGATAAAGACGGCTTTGTATATATAGACGGAACACAATTTCACGATGAGTATATTGAACAGACAATAAAAGATATGATTACGAAGTATCCTGATAGACCTGTTGTTATAAAAGGCGACAAAGAAATAAAGTACGATTTGGTTGTGAAAGTTATGGATAAAGCAAAAAAAGCCGGTGTTTCCAAATTCGGTTTGGCCATAGATGTTCCGAATAATAAAAAAAATAGTTAATCCGTTATAAAATGAAAAAACTATATACTTTTGTTTCTATAATAATTGTTTCCGTTATATTAAATATCATTTTTTACAATTCAAATATCATTGATGTTTCAACCGGAGAAAAACTTAATAATGTTATACTTGAGTGGCCTGTATATAGACTTCTTATAGAGCCGTTCTATGCTTTTGCATATTACATTTTGACCATGGAAAGATCGGGATATGTTTTTGCTTTGGTATCCTGGTTGTTATGGTTAGTTTTGTTTGGCATATTGTTTTGTCGATATAATAATCTAAAATTAAAAAATACAATTATAGTGTCTTGTTTTTCTTTCTTTTTCTTTGTCTCTTTATGCTGCAGTGTTATAATTCTTCCCGTTATAGGTCCGAAAATCACGAATATACACGGGTATAAAATAGTTGATATTCATTCGCATACTATTTCGTCAAGAGATAATATTTCAAATATGTTATCGAGCATAAAATTTCATAAATGGCATGGTTTTACCGACTTTTTTGTTACCGAACATGATAACACGAAAGGATATAAAACAATTCCGTTTGATGCGGCAAAAAAACATATTTTTCCCGGAATACAGATAAGAACAAAAGAAGGAGTATCGATTTTGTTGCTGTCGGATATTCCGTTCAGGTATGAAGATTTTAAAGGTAAAAGCATAAAAGAAATGATAGACTTGGCTCATTCCAAAGAAATGCTTGTCGTTATGCCTCATTGGTGGAAATGGCACAGACCGGACTTACAACAGCTTGTTGATTGGGGGATAGACGGTTTTGAAATTTATAATTGCGGATACAGATATATATCGGACCAAACAAGACAAGAATTAATAGATATTTGTAACAAAAATAATTTGCCTGTGTTCGGAACCACGGATTGGCACGGACTCGGTTATATGATGAATGTTTGGACTCTTATACCAAGTAAAAACGATAAAACCGTTTTCGAACTTATGAAAGAAAAACCTGAAACAAAAATAGTTGTACATGATATAAAAGGTAATCAATCTAAATTAAGATATATTTTCGAACCGTTTTATTTCATATACATATATGTTACCACAACACAACTTAAATATGTTTTAAGTTTTTACATGATTATATTCATTCTAATCGGTTTGTTATACAAAATAAATATTGTAAGAATTGTAAGAATATCATCTTTATTGTTGGCATGTTTCTTTTCGTTTTGTATATTACATTTTGTTTATTTTTTAAATTACAGTTTTTATAGTAATGTAATGATTCCCGAAACCATTATTCCTACGGCAGCATCACTTATATTAATATGGCTTGTTATTTGGGGTTTCTGTGATAAAAATATTTAATCTTAAAAACACTATAATATTTGTTTTTATTTCCGTAGTATGGAAACTTTTTATGTCTTCTATTCCGTTACATTCGGATGAAGCATATTATTGGTTGTGGTCTACACACCTTGAACCGAGTTATTACGACCATGCTCCTATGGTTGCATACTTCATTAAACTTACTACCCTTTTTAGTAACAGCGAAATAGCGGTTCGTTTTTCGAGTGTAATAGTTACCGTAATTTTGAGTTTCTTACTTTGGAAACTTGTAATAAAACTTTTTAATAATGAAGCTATGGCAAGTGCAAGTATTGTTATTCTCCATTCTATGCCGATACTTTTTACCGCATCAATAATTATTACACCGGACACTCCGGTATTTTTATTTTTATCTTTGGCAACATATTATGTTTGGAAGTTAATTGATACGGAAAATTGTAACTATTGGTATTTGATAGGACTGTTTTTCGGTTTATCAATGTTGTCAAAATATACTGCCTGTTTGTTTATTATGAGTTTGTTTATATATATGCTTCTTAACAAAAAGTTGAACTGGTTTAAAAATTATCAGCTGTATATAGGAATAATAATTTCAATAATATGTTTCTTGCCTGTAATATATTGGAACTGGCAGCATGATTGGGCTTCTTTTTCTTATCAAATAGGACATGGCTTATCAAATAAAGGTATAAGATTTAATTATATTTTTGAATATTTGGGAACACAAGCGGGAGTTTTTAATGTTATTTTATTTTTTCCTATATTGTATATAGGTATAAAATATTTATTTTCCAAAGAAACTAAAAATATTTATTTGGCAGCTTTTTCCGTACCGGTGATTTTATTTTATGTGGTTACGGCATTAAAAAGATTGCCGGGAGGCAACTGGCCTATACCCGCATATTTTACATTTTCGATAATTGCGGCAAAATATTTCGTTGAAGGCGGAAAAGTAAAACAAAGACTTGTTGTTGGAGCTCTTATATTTAACTTGGTTGTTTCCGTTTTGGTAGGTCTTCATGCAAAATATACAATTATACCTTTAGATAAAATTTCAGGTAAAACAGCAATTGCCGATGCTACAAATTATTTCCACGGTTATAAAGAGTTGGCGGAAAAGTTGTTGAATGACGGTTACAACTTTGTTGTTACACCGGAACATCAACTTTCTTCTTCAATAGCTTATTATACGAAAAACAAAATAAGAACTTTCAGGTATTCCAACGGTCATAAAAAAACGCAATTTGAAATTTGGGGCATGCCGGAAGATTTTGATTATAAAAACGGTGCTTTTGTGTATGAACCTACCGATAACGGGAAGTTACCTTGCAGGATAGATGAAATTTTTAATTTGTCGCCGCAAATAGATAACATAAAAACTATAAGAAACAATAATATTGTCAGACAATACAATATTCAGAAAATATCAAGATAAAAAACAATTAAAATTTTAATTGTAAAACTTGACTTTAAGATACTTAAAAAATATAATAAAATAGTATGCTCAAAAAATTATCTTTTATTATCGCAATTCTTTTATGTGTACCTGTTTTGGTATTTGCGGGAAAAGGTATAGGTTCTGCCGTTGAACCGAGGAATGATTTTGCACAGACTCCCGGTTTTGCCGATGCTGAATATTTGGATGTTTACGATATTGCCGTTAGAGCAGAAATTATGTTCGAAGGTATATTCAATAAAAGAGGTGACGGTTGGTATACGGTACCTCATTTAATGAATAATTACTTCAGGTACGATTCAACCGATAGATTTTTAAAAGATCAAGATTGGAAAGACAGATGGGGACAAACAATGTGGCTTGATGTTGCTTTTAAACCGGCAACATGGGCAAGTGCACAGTTTGGTTTGATGTTTATAGCAGACTATGCATCCAGATATTGGACGACAGTTAACCATCCTCACAGAATGTTTGATGCTTCTCAAATAATACCGCAGTTTTCTTGGAACACCGCAAAGGCGGAAATTCATAACGATTGGGCAAAATTGCAATACAACAGAAATCAATTTCATTACCATTGGGGATATGAAGGTGATTTGTTCAATATTTATCAAGCGGAAACCGGTCCTAATAATTTGTTGATGATAACCGGAAGAGCTATGCCGGAATGGTATCAATTGAATATGGAAGGTAAAGCCGGTAACATCGAATTGCAGTACGGTGAACCTATTACAGATTATAAACAAGGTTTTTATTTAAAGTATAAAAATATTTTCGGCAGTAATGTTAATTTATTTTATGTGGATCACGAAATTCCTTACGGTGATGAAGGTGAAAGAATGAGAACGGCCGAAGTAAGTACGGATTTTAATATAAGCGGAAGTACATTGCAATTGGGTGCAAAATTCAGACCTTTCAGAATGGGTGATACATATGATTATGTAGCCGAAAGAAATGTAACCAACGGAACCAACGGAACAGATTTACTGATAAAACAAGATAGAACAAATATAGGAGATGCTTTCGGAGGAGCGGCAAAATTATCAATACCGAATACATTGTGGTTTGATTTTATTAATTTGGGTTATATTTACGAAGGTATTTCTGCCGGAAATAAACAAAAGTTTGATTTGTCCGTTCAAAAGGCATTAACTCCGGAATTTACCGGACATTTTGCATATATGAGACAGAAACCGTTATTGCAGGCTATACCCGCGAGAGCAAGTGCATGGGGACCTGATTTACTTAGAGCAAGAGGACAGAACCAACCTCTTTGGGTATGGTGGAGAAACCCTCAAACCGGTTGGGATAACAGAGAAACAGATGAATTTACATTTACATTTACATATGATCCTACACCTGATACATGGTTCTACCAATATGAGCCGAACACACTTGATTCGTGGAACTTAAATCCGGAAGAAGATGCATTACTTTCCTTTGCGGCACAAGTTAAATTAACAAGATATATGGGCGGAACAGACAGACAGGTAGGTAGAAACGAATATGGTGAAATTGTATGGGAAAATTATTCCGGACTTCCTGTTTACGGAGCATTACCTACAGACAGATATTTAGGTTCATTAATATTCTTAACAAGAATATTCTTTGATGATTATGAAGTTATTTATGATTTTGAAGTCGGCGAAGATCCCGCAACTTATTCAACACCTTATACAAGTCAGGAAGTTTTCTTAAAAGAAATAACAGGATTCTTTAAAACAAATTTAGCTGTTAATAAAGCACCTTATAAATTCAGAATGGGATATGGTAAAGATGTTTGGGGACCGGATGATTGGCACAGAGATTACGGTGCTTCTTACGATGAAGTTTATTATGCTCAAATTTCAAGAGAATTTACAAAATGTATAATTGCCGGCGTTGATTATGTCGGCGGAAGAAAAACCGACTATTATATTGTTAAGAAAATAGACGGTGATACCGCAACAAGAAACGAGCTCGGAACATTTGATGAAGTAAGAACATATGTAAGACTTATATTTGAAGGATTATTTAAATTCGGAAATAAACCCAGAATTGAAAAAGACGAAACTTTGCCTACTTGTTCTTTAAGTTTGGATCCGGATGTAATTATGCCTTCGAAAGGTCAGAAAACGACATTGTATCCGTTGGCACATGATGAGAACGGTATAGCAACTTGGGAAATCAGGTTGTTGGATAAAAATTCAAAACTTGTATATACATTTAACGGTTTGGGAGAATGTCCGGAATCTGTTAAATGGAACGGTAAAGATTTTGAAAACAGATATTTACCGGATGACGTTTATGATGCACAGTTAATAGTAAGTGATACATTCGGCAATATAGCTAAATCAAATATTTGTAAGGTAAGATTAATTACCCCTGAACTTAAAGTTGAAACAACAGACAGAGGACTCAAGTTGTCGTTCTCGTCTAAGGTTCTCTTCGACTTCGATAAGACAAATATTAAGCCGAGTGCGGATAAGATACTTAGAGAAGCTGCAAGAATATTGAATTCATATGTTAAGAATGATATCAGTGTTGAAGGTCATACCGATGCTTATGGTTCTGATGAATATAACCAAGGCTTGTCTGAAAGAAGAGCAAGATCGGTAGCAAATTACTTAACGAAATTAGGTGTTGATAAGAACAGAATGTCTATGGTAGGTTTGGGAGAAAAATATCCTGTTGCAACCAATAAGACGGCAGCGGGAAGAGAATTGAACAGAAGAGTGGAAATACTCATATTGAAGAAAGATGCAGAAGGTAACAAAACCACTAAGGAATCCAATGTTGAGTATGTTCCGCAAAAAAATAAAAAAGGAGAGACAAAATGAGAAAGGTAATGAGCTTGTTAGTAGCAACCGTTTTCATGGTAGGAGGAGCAGCAGTATCATTTGCAGCACCAAAAGCAGCATCAACATCAGCAAAGTCAACATCATCTTTTAAAGCATTTGCAGTATATGTAGAAAATGCTTCAAAAGACAACCACTTTGCACCTTCCGGATGGATGG
>NZ_DGIC01000007.1:0-49205 GCF_002392975.1 Candidatus Ruminimicrobiellum ovillum | reverse complement strand
GCGGCAGCTATACACAAGAATACTTAAAAGATGTAACTACATATGTGGATAAAGACGGCAACCCGGTAGAGAAGGATGATCCGAATGCGATAACTAAGGTTACATATGAGAAAGGATTCAAGATAAGAGTAACATACGATAAGACAACGAAGAAAGCAAATCAAGAAATAATAGGTGGCAGCTATACCCAAGAATACTTAAAAGATGTAACGACATATGCGGATAAAGACGGCAACCCGGTAGATGAGAATAATCCGAATGCAGTAAAGAAAATGGTGTATGAAAAGGGATTTACGATAAGAATAACATATGATGAAACTACAAAAAAAGCAACTCAGCAGATTTTGAGTGGTACATATACGGAAACATATTTGCAAGATGTTGCAGATGTTAAGAACGAGGTAATGTATTTAAAAGGATCAGAGTTAAAAGTGACTGTTGAAAACGGCGAAGAAAAGTATGATTATAGTGGAATGAAGACTGCAAAATTATGGACAAATGCCAGTGTAAATGGGCAATCTGCTATGGCTTACTTAGAAGAAATTACCGATGATAAAGGAAATGTTATTGGTTATAAAGCTTACTATAGTATTGATGATGGAGAAACATTTGAGGAATATACACAATCTGCTACATTTGAAAAACAGAGTACATACAAAGGTTTTGTACTGGATAAGTCCTATTCTATACTTGGTGCAGACGGTTCGC
Organism: Candidatus Ruminimicrobiellum ovillum; assembly: GCF_002392975.1. NCBI lineage: Bacteria > Pseudomonadati > Elusimicrobiota > Endomicrobiia > Endomicrobiales > Endomicrobiaceae > Candidatus Ruminimicrobiellum > Candidatus Ruminimicrobiellum ovillum. The sequence continues at coordinate 48,497 of NZ_DGIC01000007.1, read as the reverse complement.
TTTTCTTGTATTTTGAATATGATTCCGATAAAAAATGCGGAAGCATTAAATCGGACGGATTTGTTACGAAAAAAGGTACATTGCCTGATGGTACCGAAATTGTAGCTGAAATCGGATATGATTCCGAAAAAGGCGGATTGTATCTGATGAATGAAGGAGAAATAACAAAGGTAATGGATGTTGATGAGTATATATATGAGTATGGTATGTATACTTACGATACTCTTAGGATGAGTCAATTTAATTCTTATGAAGAATATTTACAACATCTTGCTTATTCATGGGGAGTTTATGATGAAGAAACAGGTATGCATACATTGGATAAGGATGCTGTAGAAGCTTATATAGCAGATAAGGCAAATGGAAAGAATGCGGATTATTATGCGAATATGTCATATGATGACTATTTACAAGATCATGGAATAATGACAAGAGATCAATTTAATGATGCCAAAGAAAAACGTCAGGAATTTGCGATACTTATTGATGAAGAAGCCAGAAGTTATACAGAGAAATTGTCTCTTAGTGATATTACATTCACAGATTCTTTCTTGTCGGATTCTACAGGAGATTCGAAAGATACTGACACTTATAGTTACAGAATACTAGATTCTTCTATAGGTATTAATGGATTAAATATTACTGCAAGAATGTCTCTTAATGATGGACAGAGTATTACAATGAACGGAGATATTGAAGTTCCGGGTGGTGAAGGAGGAGAATCTCCTAAAGAAGTTGAAAGAATTGTTACTGAAGTACACGCGGATATTCAGGGTGATAAACTCACATTAAGTGGAAAAGATGCTCAATTTGATATTTCTTTCAACGGAGAAACGAAGAAGGAAGGATATTATACTCCTCAATTTAATCAGTTCATAGGTGGAACAAGATTAACGTTAACCGCAGATTCACATATCAACTCAACAAACGATAATTTACAATCATTATCTAATTCTACTGTAGATGCCGGAACTATATTGGGGCAAGATCTTAGTGTTACAACTAACGGTGAGACTGTAGTAGTCTTAAAAACAGATACAAAACTTTATGCTTTAGCAGGTAAGATGTTGGAAACCAATTTGGAATCAGGAAGTATAACAGTAAAGGCTACATATAAATTTAATCCTGCAACAATAAATGATGTTAAAGATGGAAACTTTAATGCTAATTTAAATCAAGAGTTGACCATTACAGGAACTATTAATGGTGGACAGAGTTGGAAAGGAGTAGATGTTAAGAATAAGACATTCTCGTTAAATGGTATTGAATTGAAAAATGGAGATTCTGTATTTGGTGGAACATATAATAATGGAAATATCGATATGGGTGGATGGTTCAATTGGAATGGAACTATTGAACTAAACAAAAATATTTCAAGTATAACTATAAATAAAGGATGGTTCGCAAGAACATGTGAGACAGTTGCCGGTTTTGTTGTAAGTGTTGTTGGTATAGTTGTAGATCCTATAGTTAGAGCTGTAACTACAATTGTAACAGATATTCAAAATGGAACATTCGGAATAAATACCGTATTTAATGCTGTCAATGATTTACAGACAGGTGGTTTAATTGGAGGCCTTGTAAATGCTATATCAAGTGCTATAGACGGCAAAGGTTTTGGTGCAGGTTGGAACGAATATTTCTCTGGCAATGTGCTTCTTAATTGGTCAGCATCAATGATGTTGAATAAGTCATATAGTCAGGTTGTTGCTGATGGTGATGCAGGTAAAGCGGCAATAATGGGTGCTGTAGCGGTTGCAGCTATAGTAGTAACTGTATGTACAGGTGGATTAGGTCTTGCCGCATTTATTCCTGCGCTAGCGGCAGCAACACCTGCATTAACTGGAGCAGCATTAGTTGCTTCGGCAGTTATAACATCTTATCTTGCAGGAACAGCGGCATTTAATTCCGCGCTTGCTTTTGAAAAAGGCGATACACTTATGGGTGTAATGAATGCTGTAGCAGCAGTAATGACAATATTGTTCCCTGTTCGTATAGGAGGTGGAGCAGAAGGTGCAACAGCTGCAGCAAATGCAGCGAGTGCAGACAAAGTAGTTGTACATTTGTCAGCTGCTGAAAGATTGGCAGCAATTCCTAATTCAATAGTAACCGGTTTAAAAGGTTCAGTTAAGGCTTTTGGTGCACTATTCGGTTCACAAGGTGGAGTAGCAGCATTTAAAGCTTGGCAAGGATTGGCACAACATATGTATTCTATGACCAAATTAAATGTTGGCATGAATGTAATAGGTGCTGTATTTGAAACCTTTGGAATAACAGATGCGGTTGATAAGTGGTTAGGAAATGGCGGTTTTGGTAATGGTTGGCTTGGTAAGTTAGGAAATAGTGTTGCCAATGCAGTATTTGTAGAATCCGCACAATCAGATAGTTTAATATCCGTGAATATGGGTAATAGTGTAATGTTTGCTGGTATTATGTATGTAAGTATGCCTTTGGCACAAGAATTAATGTCCGGACTCTCAAAAACATTTACCGGTAAAATAACAATAGAAGCTCAAGCACCGGTAGAATCTCTTACTGGATTTGATAAATTTAAATATAATTTTGAGCATAGCTTTTTAGGTGAACAGGTAGGTGGATTTGTTGAAGAACAGGTAAAAGAAACAGTACTTAAACACGGTTTAGTTTCTTTAGGTATGGATCCTGCAGTTGCTGAATACTTTGTTGAATATTTAGATCCTTCCGGATCAGTAGCATTGACAAATTCTATGTATACAAATTTTGTAAACAATGCAAACTATAATGCTTTAGCTTCTTCTAACGGAAGTTCAAGTAATGTAACCGGCATGATAGATTCTATGTTTGCACTCAACGGAACTACTGCTCAAACATCATTTGCAAATAATACTTTAACAATAACTGTTAACGGACAAACATTGTCTATCAGTAATATTACAAATAATACAAGTTTACAAAATGCAATGCTTACATTGGCAACAGTTGCACAAACAACTGATTTTGCAAAAGCAGACATGGCAACTGTTCAGGCAAAAGTTAATGCTATATCAGAATCTGTTGCCAGTTTAAATACTTCTGATGTAAATACTGAAAACTTAATGCTTGCACTCACAGCATCAGTTGTTATGAACGGAGATGTTACAGCTTCACAACTTCAAAATGCTTATCAGATTGTAAGTAATTATAACGGCTTCAATAACTTAACTTTTAGCCAAGAATTCCACGGTGCTACAGAACTTAATTTGCAAACAAAAGTAAATCTTATAGCATTAGTTTCTAATTATGCGAATGCGAACGGTGTATTAGATAGCAGTAAGATTGTTGCTGATATTAATGCCGGCAATGTTCAAGCCGTAAATGCATTCGTTCAACTTGCAGTATATAACAACTTAAGTGCAATAAGCGGAGTGGCTGTTAATATATCGGATGTTATGCAGAATTTAGATTTGTCAAATGCAGAAGCTAATATTATTAACAACACTGTTAATTCGTTGCAACAAAGATTTTCTTCAGAAATAGAAACTATACAAAATGTACCAGGAGAATTAACGGCGCAACAAAGAGAAAGATTAGTTGCATTACAAGATGTTAATGAAGCTTTGTATGCATTTACTGAAGGAAGAACAACATTTGAACAATTAATGGAAAATAGTGTTGTAAGCGAAGTTATACAGCAAGAAACTTTGAGTTTTGTTTCAAATTTGGCATATATTGCTGATATTGCCAATAATAGCAAAAATAAAGTATTTACTTTAACAAATGAAGAACTTTCTTCTTTAACTACTCAATTAGAGACTTTTGTTGATAACAATAGTGCTATTTTGTCAGGAGCAATATTTAATTTAAATCTTTCAGATTTACAAACTTTAAATAGAGGATTACAGGCATTAAATTTTGCTGAAGGTTCGGCATTAAATACTTTGCAACAGAAAGTAAATAATCTTATAGAAAGCAGAACACCTGTTTCAGCGGAAGAAATTGCTGCTGCTAAAGTCAGAAATACAGAAATACAGACAGTATTAGATACGGCAACACGCAGTATAGGCTCTAATGCAACTACAGCAGAAGAACAAGCAGGAAAGGTAAATGAATTATTGAGAGGTGAAAATGGTAAATATGCAGCATTAAATTTCTTAATGAGCAGAGGATTAATAACTTCAGGATTTATGAATAATGCCGGTCTTCAGGTTTTGGTAGAAGATATACTCTCAGGAAGGGAAATAGATATAAACAGTGAAAGATATAGTGAATATTTAACAGGTTATTCATCCGATAATTATATGGCATATCTTGATTATAATAAGCTTGCAGAATGTATCAATCAAGCTGTTATGGAATTAGAGGGAAATTTTAGAGATTATACAGGTTGGAAAGGATATAAAACTGAGGGAGATAATTTAGGACAGTATGGAGCATTACTTAGTGTTCTTTGTGGTGCAAACCAAGGTATATATGCAGAAGTAGGTTTTGGTAAAACGTTTATTGCCGATTCCATAGGCCTTGCAAGATCGTATATCGGTAAGGCGGATATGGATCTTATTGTTCAAAATGATTCCGAATTAAATAACCATTTGAAAAACAAAGCTCTTATGGAAAGAAACGGAGCAGTTGTTTATGTAATGGGAGATATAGTTGATGCGGCACAGAACAGACCGGATTCAATTGTTGAATTTAACGGAGAGAAAATGACTGCTATTGAAAGATATACCAGAGTAATGAATGATGAAAACGGTATTCGTATATGGTTAGATTCTCAGTATGGTTTTGGAAGAACAACAGCAGAAAGAAATGCCACCGAGCAGGATACAAGATTACAGGATGTTCAGAAAGCTCATCAGGCAAGAACAGGAAGACTTACAATAGCTGATGAAGTTCATAAATTCATGGAAACAACGATGAGTTATGTAATGAGTGATGGCGGTAATTCTACATTAAGACAAGAGTTTAGTACAGAACAACAGGAAGCAATGAAACAGTTGTTTGCTATTGCAAATAATTTAGTTGAAGGTAAAGATTTTGTTGTAGATACCGTAAACGGGCAAGTTTCATTTACAGAAGCCGGAATGAGAAGTGTAAGAGAACAGATAAGTGGTATAAAAGATGCTACAACCGGTAAAGTAAAATCTATGTTACAGGCTATGAGTGAAGCAAGTTCAGGAAATAAATATATGCTTACCAATAATGCTGAACTTGTCGGAGAAGATGCAGTTGGAAAATTGGTAACAAAAGGTGCAACGGGACAAGCAGAACCTAGTATGATATTGTCGGATTTCAGTTATGCTTATGCTGCAACTATAATGTGTTTAACATCCAATAATGCTGAAGCTGATTTGAGATGTACGGAAGAAGAGGCTATAGAAAGAGCTTTTGATTGTGTTAGAACAAGTCATACAACTTATGGAACATCAAGGAGCGGATTATTCTTTGGTCAAGGGCAATATGTCGGTATGTCGGGAACTTTATCACATGTTGCTACTTTGTCTGATGTTTACGGAATGACAGTGACAAGATTTGGAACTCAAAAGAATTTTGATTTCGGTGAACTTAATATAGGAGGAACAAGAAATAGTCTTGAAGCAAAACTTGCACAGGCTAAGGCAGATTTGGCACAGGCACAAACAACAACAGGAGCACTTCATGATCAGATTGTTGATGCAAAACAAAAAGTAGTTGAAGATTTAACGGCTGCATTACAAATATTTGATACAGTTACCAATAATGGAACAGAAACAGATACTCAAAAAGTTCTTAATGAGCTTGGAAAAGCAATGCAAAATAAAGTTCCGGGTGCACAAATGGCTTATGAAGCATACAATACAATTTCTTTACAAGCTTTCACAACGGATAACGGAATGATTGACTCTAATGGAGCAATAAGCGATGCGGGAATAGATGTTATAGCAAATAATATTTTGAACGGTTCTGCTACCGGAATGAATCAACTCTTTACATCTGTAAGACAAGATACATTAGATAAAATTAAAGCGAGAATATTGGAAATAGCAAATTCTGAAAATAGCGGGTATACAGTATCTGAGATAAACGGTATAACAACGATAACTTCTAAGACCGGTCAAGTAATACAATTACTTGAAATAAACGGAACAACAAGAGCTGATGATATATATAAGAAATCAGAAACAGGTGAAGAAACCGGTTATATACTTGCTGAAGAAGGAGTTACTAAGATAATTTTGGGTAATGAAAGATCCGGTATGGGATTAGATTTTTCTGGAGATTGGGCACTCAGCACAGACAGTACAGATGCCGTCTATTCATTCTTACATCAGGATTTTGGAAGAGTTGGAAGACATAACGGTGAATTGTTCTCTAGAACAGTTTATGCAAATATGTCTGAAATCGGTACATTGTTGAGCGATGTTGAAACTGCCGGAATATATGAGTGGTTACAAAATGAATTTAGAACCAATTCAGAATATTCAAAATATGGAATTTTTGATAATATCACTTCCGCAGAGGATATAAATAATTTAACGGATGCACAAAAATTGATGCTTGCAAAGATGTATAAGGGTTTTGTGCAGTCTTCTTCTTCGTTAATGTTTGGTATGATAGATACTTTAAACGATAAATGTGTAACGAGTGCGATAGCAGATTTAATGGGTGAAGCCGGAATTTCAGAAGCAGATAGAGAAGTTATAAGAAACGTTCAGAAGAATTTATTTGATAATCATACCGATGGTGAAGCGACTGTTGGAAGAGGAGAAATATTATCAGGAAAAGATCAGATAACAAATTCTTTGGAAAGTCAAAGACAGAAAGCAATAGAAGCATTTAGCAGCCTTGTAACTTTATTGGAAACAGATGCAGCAAAAGCAAAGGCTCAGCAATGGCTTGAGGCATGGGAGAATGCTCAATTTGATGAAACAGGAGCTGCAAATGCAGACGGAAGTATAGTAAGTTTAGATGTTGATGCAAGTTCCGTTCAAGCTGCATTTGATATTATTTATCATCAAGCAGATAAGGTTATGCCATATTTCAGTTCAGCTGCAAATGGTATGCAGATGACAAAAACTCAAGCTCAGCAACAGTTACAGTCAAATGGTATTAACGAAACTGAGTTGATGGATATTTTGAATGATAACAAATATAGTGTCGGTGAAAATTTAACTTATGAAGGTGTCAGATTAGTTAAGGCATATACAAAACTTAAAATGGCTTCAGATGATGATGATTTAGCAAGAGCATTGGCAATATTGTTGGGAGAATTGTTAGGTCTCGATTTTTCTGGAGAAACAGGAAGTTCGGCTATTGCAGATAATGCGTTAAGTATAGCTCAACAATTAGCAAAAGAAGATATATCGGTAGATAATTTAACATCACTTGCAAATATGGGTATGATAACGTCGGATAATGTAAATGTTTACAGACCATATTTAAAACAAATATTAAAGGCTCAATATCCGCCAAGTTATTTAGCACAGCAAAATATAAAACTACCTTCTGCAATGTATATTGAAATGCTAAAAGTAAGAAATGAGTTAACAACAGGAAAACTTAGAACTAATGAAACCGAGCTTGATAGAGATAAATTAATTGGTAGAATAGGTTTAAATGCTGATGAACAAAAGATTTTGGATAGTTATAATGCATTAACACCGGTAATAGATGCTGCTCAATATAAAAATTTAGCTTTATCTCCTGCACAAAGAGCAAAAGCGGATTATAAAGAATTTGAAGACAATCATCCGTTTATAGCACCTTTAATAAACGATGCTGTTTCTGTATTGAAACAGTCAGCAGCATTCTTACCGACTTCAGCAGTATTAGGTATTATTAATGGTGCTTTGGGTGTTGGCGGTGGAAATCAAATAATAAGTGGTTCTTACAAGTTACAAGGACAATCTATTGTTGATACCATAAAACAGGTATTTGGTATGCAGGTATATAATGCTGCTAAGGCAGGCATATCTTCATTGGCAAAGAAAGACGGTAGCGAAGAAAATGCTCAAGCTACAGCCAAGGAAAAGAAAGATTTTATTGAAACTGTGTTTACTGGTATAGAACAGGCAAAAGCTGTTTTGAGTAAAATACCAAACGCAATAAGTGACGGAAGAGCCGTGAAAGGTTGGAATTCGGTATATGATAACAATATTGATTTGAGACTTGCAGATGTTGAAAATATAATGACAGTTGATTCTACAGAACTCAAAACTCGTATGGCACAGATGGGATTGCCAATAACAGAAGAAACCGATACTGCTATAGCAAATATGCAAGCATATTTAGGAAGTTTGAGTGATAAAGAAGTAAAGGCTGTAAGAAAAGAATTAAGATTGAGTGACATAAGTAGATTTAATGATATGCCTAAATTAATATATGATTTGGCACAAAACGGAACAATAACATTAAGTGATAAAGAGAAATATGTTCTTGAAGGCTTGGTAGGTAGTAAGGGTGTAAGTACAGTTAATAATGGTGATGTTAGAATCGGCAATATAAGAAACTTGATGGAACAAACAAGAGGTACGGAAGAAAAACCGATAGATATAACATTGCCTACGGATGAAGAAATATTAGAAATTGCAGCAAGAATGACATATCCTACACAAGAACCTAAAGTTTTTGCGGACAGATATAATTTTGTGATGAATAATGTTGAGCTTGATGTTATAGACAGAATGTCATTGTCTGTAATAGCAAATGGTGATAACTTTGTTACGGATAGAGACAATAAAGTAGTATCCACATGGAAAGGCTTCGAAGAAGAATACGAAAGATTATTAAAAGCAACGACGATAGGAGAAATAATAGGAATAGAAGATGCCGCAAGAGAATTTAGGAGAGCAGCTGATATAATTGAGACATACGGAGAAGGAAAATATAAAAATCTGGTATCGGCATACAGACAGTTTGAAAGAACGGTAGGAAGAGATAGAGTATTAGAGATAATGAAATCGCCGTATAGTGATAAAGTAAGCGAAGCAGAAACAGCGGCATATGATTTATATTTACAAAAGATAATGGATCAAGGAGTAGAAGATTATCAAGTTATAGCACAAAGGTTGGCATATAATAAGACGACAGGAAATAATGACATAGCAAACGATATCGAAAGAAGAGGAATAGAATACGGTACGGCAAAAGGAAATTATGAAACGCTTGTAAACTTCTTTAAAAATAAAGGTATTCCTGAAGCGGAAGCTAAAAAGTTAGCCGGATCGTTTACATTAGAAGAGATGACAAGTGAAACATTTACAGTACAATTGCAAAGTATGATAACTAATGGCTTAATAACGATAAATCCGGATACAGAAATAACAAGAGCAAAATTATATGAACAAGTAAGAGGAATAACGCCACAACAATTGAGAGATAGTAACTTGCCTAATGTAGAAACTGTGCTTGAAGCATCAGGATTAGATATGGAAATAGTAAGGGATAATAATAAGAAGATATTTGATTGGTTAAGTAAATCTGCATTGTTAGACGAATTAGACGGAGTAATAAAATTTGATACCGGATTGACATTAGGGCAATTGAGTGATGGTACGAAAGTAAGACAGATGATGAAGGTAACAGCGGATGAATATGTAAGAGATACTTATATGGGCAAGAGTTATGCTGCAGTAGTAGAAGAGATAGGAGAAAGAAATCTTGACAAATTTGTTTCTGTAATGGGATTGGAAAAATTAGATAAAAATAAAGAAAGATTAGAACGTGTTGTAGGAGAATCGTTAGCAGGAAGAGATATAAGTATAAAGCAACACAACGAAATAGTAGCAAAAGTAGTTGGAGGAATGAGCATAGAAGAATTATCAAATTCAGACTATGTTGAAGGGGTATCGACATTAATAAGCGATGGTGTGATCAGCGTTGAAGATATCGTAAGCGGGAAAGCGATAGGAACGATAATAAGAGAAAAGAAGATAGGAGAAGTAAGAGCGGCATTAGGAGAAGAATATAGTACGGCGATGACGGCATTCGGTTTAGGTAATGTGATAGATAACAAGAGTAAATTGGAAGAAAAATATACGAGTGATGTTGAAAAAGCAGCGATAAGTGAGATGAGTATAGCAGAGTTAACGGATGTAGAACAATTAATCAGCAGTGAAGATAAGATGAAGGAGAGAGTAACCAGCTTCGGAGACACATTGACGATGAACAGAGCAAAGATAATATCGGAAAGAGAAGGAATATCTTTAGCAGGAATAATAAACGGAGCAACAAGATATTTAGGATACGCATTATATGATAAGAGAGCTAAAGAATTGGAGAAATTAGGAGAAATAGATGTAGATAATTTACCGATAAAATCGATAATAGATAACGGAGATATAGTTGAAGAAGTTAAAGGATTACAAAAACTTGGTTTTGAAGGAAAAGATATAAACGGAATATTAAAAGAGGCAGGAAAAGCGAGAAAGACAATAAGAGAAACAATACAAGGAAAGAGTATCAGAGAATTTGGAGCAATGATGAGAGGAATGAGCGAAGAACAAATAGATAAATTATATGAATATTTGGGAATAGACAGAAAGGCGATAGAGAAGAAGATAAGGGAAATAAAGAACAGAATGGGCGTACCTGAAGGATTGGCAATGGAGAAATTGACAATCGGAGAAGTAAACAGAAGCAAAGATATAAAAGGTTTGGCAACAAAGGTAGATAGAAGAGTAGAGACCGCAAATTATAAGAGATTTACAATAGAAGAATATTTAGGATTGAGTGAACAGGAAAGAGCAAGATACGGAGCGGATCAAGTTAAGATAGATGCAAGAGTAAGAGAGTTAGTAAGCGGAGAAGATGCAATATTGAAGGGATATATAGTAGGAGATATGAGTGTAAGAGATATTCTTGGTGAAGGAGTAGCAGAGAAGAAGATAAATAGAATAATGAACAGTAAAGCTGAGAGAAACAAGTATTACAATAAGATGAGCGGAGAAGACTTTATGAAAGCGACGGAAGTAATGAGAGGAGAAAGAGTGGATAAGAGAAAGACAGAAGAAAAGAGAAAAGAGATATTGGGTGATAATTATGCAACATTCATGAAGAATTATTATAGTTTGAGTAGGGCAACGAGTTTCGGAGATGTAGTAAAGAAAGTAAGTGTGGAAGTATTGAGCAGTGACAGAGCAAAGAAGAGTATAGAAGCGGTAGTAGGAGACGGGAAATTAACGGAAGAACAAGTTACAAAGATAGTATTGGTAATAGAGGAATCGAAAGAAGAAGATTCAAGAGACAGAGAAGTATTGGGAGAAAAGATAAAGCCGGTATTGGAGGAAGCACAAAGTACAGCCGGAGCAGAAGTGATGGATTGTGTAGAAGTAGCGGCAGAGACGATGGGTAAGATAATTCCTTTAAGTTCATTAACAGAGGCGGCATTGAGAGCAAATCCGTATGCGCAGGATAAGTTAAAAGCGGCAGGAGTAGGAGAAGGATTGGAAGGAACGGAATTAGGGCAATTGAGAAAGAGAACGGGATTGAGTTATGCAACATTGTCCGAACAAACGGTTGATATGGAGAAAATTGATACAAAGAGACTTAACAAAGAACCAGTTACAATATATATGCCGGAGACCGGAGAAGTAATAACAGTAACAGGAGTTAAAAAGAGCGGAGGAGAAAAGGTTGTAACATACACAATAACGACACCAAAAGGTGAAGAAATAGAAACAGAAAAGACAATGGAAGCATTCAAAGGATTAAAGGGAGTAGTAATACCGTCAGCATTTATAGCATATAAAGAAAATGCCGGAAAAGAAACAGGACATGTAATAACGGTAACGGAAATAGCCGGAGGATATTTGACATATACAGGCACGAACGAAAAGGGAGAAAAGGTAGAAGAGACGATGAGTATAGATGAGTTCTTTAAAGAAGAAGGGTTCACCGGCTTGATGTTGACGCAGAAAGGACAAAAGGGAGTAAGTTATTTGGATAGCAGAGTAAAAGAAGTAATAGGCGAAGTGTTCAATAAAGTAAAATCGAGCAGATACGAAGACGGGAAAGAGATGTTAGAGAAGATAATAGACGGAGTAACGGCACCCGGAGAATTAAGCAAAGCATTGAAATATGTATTATCGATATGGAACAAAGACGCAACAAGTATGTTGGAATACATAGGATTGGATGAGAGTGCATTGGGTAACAAAGAAGCGATAGTACAGGGAGCAACAAAAAAGATAACGGAATCGGTGGCATTAGGAAAAGAAGGAAAATTGAGTGAAGCGGAAGTAAGAGTAGAGATAGAGTTAGTAACGACATTGAGAGACTTATTGATGACAGTTGGAACAGATAAAGAGTGGTTAACGACAGCAAACGAAGAAGAGATAATGGCAAAATTGATAGTAGGTAAAGCAGTAAATCAGAATGTGATAGTAAATATGTTTGAAGATGGGGTAAAGACATCAGTATCTAAAGCAAGTGACGGAGATTTTGTAATAGATGTTAAGAAATTACAAAGCACGATAGTGGATAAGAATATTAAGTTTGCAAAAGATGCAAAGATAGAAGATGTAATGGAATTGTTGGCAGGATCAGACAAGAAATACAGAACACCGATGATGAGCTTTAGTATGAGAAATATTCATGCGATAGCAGCGGCGGCATAATTGAAAAAAACAGCAATAACGAAAGAGGCAGATGAGAAAATCATCTGCCTTTTTTTATTGTAAAATAATATAATAATGGTATGATAAAAAATATGATAAATAAATTTATAGTTAGAGAATATAAGTTTAAATATTTGATATTTTCGATAATATCCGGGATATTGCTTGCATTATCTTTTCAAAAATTTAATCTTTTTATCTTTGCATGGATAGCTTTTATTCCTTTAATATATTGTGTATATAAAAACAATTTAAAATATTCTGCGTTGTATGGATTTGTTACCGGAATGGTAAGTTCCCTAATTGCATTCAATTGGATGTTTTTATTTTTGCTTACAAATACCAAATCAATAAAAGCAGCATTGATAGTAGCAATATTGTTTTGGCTTTATCAAACGACATATATTGTTTTATGGTCTTCAATAGTTAATATCACTAAGAGTTATAAAAAAATAATAGCTGCAATATTTGCAGCAAGTTTATGGGTTATTTTCGAATATATAAAAAATTATTTTTTAAGCGGTTTTCCGATAAATCTTTTAGGATATTCACAAAGTTCGTTTACACAAATAATACAAATTTCCGATGTTTTCGGAGTGTATGGCATATCTTTTGTAATAATATTAATAAATTTTTTATTGTTTTATTGGCTATACAACAAGGGGAAAAAGTATTTAATGATTACAATCTTAATACTTGCTTTGTTATTAAGTTACAGCTTTATTAGAATAAATCAAATAACAAAAATGAGTACTAAAAATGAAATAAAAATAGGAGTTGTTCAACCTAATATTGCTCAAGAGAAGAAATGGAGAAAAAGCTTAAAAAACGAGATAATAAATACTATATATACTAACGCACAATTTTTCAAAGATAAAAACTGTGAAATAATTTTGTATCCTGAAACTGTTTTGCCGAGAATATTAGAAGAAAATGAAGAAATTCAAACTTTAGTTAAAGATATTTCAAAATATTCCGATTTAAGTTTAATAGGCGGCAAAGCAGTTGAAAATAAAAAGTTATATAATTCAATATTTTTTATCTCTCGAGATGGTAACATTGCAGATAAATATAAAAAGAAACATCTTGTTTTATTCGGAGAATATGTTCCTTTTGAAAATTTTCTTGTTAAACTTTTGGAAAAAGTAAATTTGACCGATAATTTCAGTAAAGAACACGATTTAAAAGTTTTTGATTTTGATAAATATAATTTAGGAATAAATATTTGTTCGGAAAATTATTATCCTTACTTGTCACGAGAATTGGTTTTAAAAGGAGCAACTTTATTAACTACACATTCAAACGATGCTTGGTGTGATGGTCTTTCTTATCCGTATCAGCATTTTGTGTTAAATATTTTCAGAGCAATAGAAAACAGAAAATATCTTATTGTTGCATCAAACACCGGAATATCTGGTGTAATTGCACCGACAGGTAAAATTACAAAACAAACTAAAAATCAAGAACAAGTCTGTTTTGAAGAAACAGTATACACAAATAATTACATAACGATATACGATAAAATCGGAGATTTGTTTGTGTATATATGTATGACATATGTTTTGTTAGTGCTGTTAATTTATGGAATATTTGGGAAAAATATAAAAATAACAAAAATTAATAAATAATTTTATTACTGATATTATCAATCTCTTTTTTCTTTTTGTCTATTTTTAAAATAACAACAAACGTGATTATGTTTATAAGCAACAAAACACAAGCTGTCGTTATACCGATAACAATATTTAAGAACAGAGATAAAATTATTCCGATAATAATATCAAAAGCAAACAATATATAAAAAAATATTTTTAAACCTTTTGCCATAAATATACCTTATTATCCTCTGTATTGTCTTACCAAATATATAAGTTTTCCGACAATATCAATATCATATTCATCGGAACTTAATGTAGGATATTTAGGGTTCGTGGATTTTAAAAATATTTTACCTTTTTCTTTAAAATACATTTTTACCGCGGATTCATTATTCACCAAAGCTACAACAATATCTCCGTTGGAAGGAGCTTCTCCTTTAGAAACCACAATTGTATCTCCTTCAACAATTCCCGACGGTTCCATGCTGTCACCTTTTACTTTTAATGCAAAACACTGTTTATTTCTTGTGATATCGGTGTTAATATAAATGTAATCACTTGCATCTTCAATTTGTTCCAAAAAAGTTCCCGCATGAACACTGCCTAAAATTGCCACCGGGGTAAAAGTTTTTCTGTTTGGAAAATCTATTCCTCTTGATAAAGATCCTCTTTTTACTAAAAAACCTTTTGATAATAGTGCTCTTAAATGTTGTTGAACCGACCCGATAGATAATTTAAAATTTTTTGCAATTTCTCTAACGGTAGGCATCATTGCATTAGCGGTGTGAAACTTTCTGATAAATTCCAAAACTTTTTCCTGCTTTTCCGTAAGTTCTTTTTTCATATAGCCTCCAAAGCAATATTAATTAATATACAATATTATAATATACATTTGTATTTTAGTCAAGTCTTAAACTTTTTTTAATGCTTTTATATTTAAACAAAATTTAATACAATATTAAGATATTAAAAACAGTTTTTTTTTAATATAATAAAAAATGTTTATTTTATATTGAAAGCTTTAAGTGAAACATTATTGATGCAGCAGTAGTCTAAAATTTGTGATTCGTTAAAAAGGAGTTGTTAAAAATGAAAATTTGTAAATTAGTTACATTATTGATTTGCGGTTTGATGGTTTTAGGGGCCTGTAAACAGAAAGGAGATGTTCTTGCCAAGGTTGGTAACGATAGTATAACAACCGAAGATTTTTCCGAAAGATTAATGTCGGCACCTCCGGCATATCAGGCATATATTAATACCGAACCCGGCAAAAAACAATTTATTGATTTATTGGTTAGAGAAAAATTGATACTCGAATCCGCAAAACAAGCCGGCGTAGATAAGAGAGAAGAATACAAAAACTCTATACAAGATTTTAAAGATGAACAGAAAAAACAATTGAAAGATTATGAAGACGGTTTAATGATAGAAATGTACATTAAGGAAGTTCAGGAAAATATGATATCCGCAAGCGAAGATGAAATAAATAAATATTACGAAGAGCATAAAGCGGATTTTACAAGTCCGATAGCCGTAATTGCAAAACATATTCTTGTACCTACAAGAGAAGAAGCGGAAATTGCTTATGACAGAATAAATAAAGGGGAAAATTTTGATATCGTAGCAAAAGAAATGTCTACAGATAAAGTTTCCGCACAAAGAGGGGGACAAATCGGTCCTTTCAGAAGAGGAGAACTTGTAAAAGAATTTGAAGATGTCGTATTTAATTTGAAAAACGGCGAAATATCCGATATAGTTGAAACACCTTTCGGATTACATATAATAACGAAAGTATCGGAAGAAAAATTGCAACCTATTCCTGAAGATGTTGCAAAGGCGGAAATAAAAAATATTATAGAAAAAACAAAATTTGAAAAATGGTTTGAAGATGCAAAGAAAAAATTAAATGTAACTGTAGATTATTCAAAATTGGATAATATAAACGGTTCTGGGCTTACAGACAATATTGATGTGCAACAAGAACCGGATTTAAAAGAGTTTTCAAATTAGTATTTTGTTATAGGGGGATAATAAAGTGAAAAAAATTTTATCATTGGTATGTATGATGTTTCTTATCAGCGGAGTTGCTTTTTCCGATGAAGTTGTTGATAAAACATTGGCTATAGTTAACGGAGAACCGTTAATGAGTTCGGAGTTCGATAAAATAGTTGAGCCTATGGTTCAACAATATATGGCAATGACACCGGTAACCGAACAATCCGATTCAAAAATAAATGAATTAAAAAATCAAATTTTGGAACAAAGAATTGATCAAATGGTTTTAACTCAGGAAGCTAAAAAACAAAAAATAAAAATTGTTAAAAGAGAACTTGATGAAGCTGTAAATCAAGTAAAAAAGAGATTTCCTAACGATGAAACTTTTCAGGCCGAATTAAAAAACGAAGGTTTAACTCAAGTCCAATTTGAAAAAAGAATAGAAGAACAATTAATGGTTCAAAAGCTCGTTGAAAGAGAAATGAAAAGCAACATAAAACAACCCAGCGAAACGGATGTTAAGAAATTTTATGATAATGTAAGAGCTAAGATGAAAGGTGAAAATTTGGGGCTTTCCAAGGAAGATGAAGAAACTGTTGATGCAGTTGCAAAATTGTTAAAAAGAATGTCTTCGGAACAAGTAAGATTGAACCAAATTTATATTAAGTGCGATAAAAATGCAACACCTCAAGAAAGAAAAGCTGCAGAAGGCAGAGTTGCAAGTGTTAAAAAAGAGTTGGCTTCCGGTGCAAGTTTTTCAGCAACATCCGAAAAGTATTCGGAAGATTCTTTACTTAAACAAAGAAAAGGTGATATGGGTTTTGTAGTAAAAGGTGATTTGGATAAAAGATTGGAAGAAAAAGCTTTCAGCATGACGGTAGGTCAATATACAAAAGAACCGGTACAAACAGATTCGGGTTATCATTTTATAAGAGTAACCGAAAGCAGAGCAAGCCAATCTTTTACATTTGAAGATGTAAGAAACGATTTGGCGGAAGTTTTGTACAGACAGAACGGTAAAAAACTTTACGATAAATGGGTTGAAGGTTTAAAAACAAAAGCAAATATAAAAATTAACCAAGTTTGGTAACAGATGTTAAAACCGAAAGTAGCAATAACAATAGGTGACCCGGCAGGTATAGGTCCGGAAATAGTTTTAAGGGCTGTAAATTCTTTGAAAGTTCAAAGGGTTTGCAGCCCTGTTGTTGTCGGTGACAAAAATGTAATATCAAAATATTTTGATATAAACAAAAAATCAAAAAAAGCGGAATTTGTTTTTTCTTCGAACTATTCCGAAAAATTTGTTTTGGGAAAACCGTCAAAAGTATCTGGACTTATAGCTTGTGATGCCATAAGACAGGCCGTAAAAATGTGTATGAACGGACAAGCAAAATCTATGGTTACAGCTCCCGTATCCAAAGAATCGTTTAAGTATGCGGGATTAAAATATTCCGGTCATACGGAATTTTTGGCCGCACTTACAAAAACAAAGAATTATTGTATGATGATGATTTGCGATAACATAAATTCGGTTATGGTAACAAGACATTTGCCTGTATCAAAAGTTTCGTCTGTTTTAACTAAAAAAGATATTGTTTTAACAACCGCGCTTTCGGCGGATTTCGTTAAATCTTTTTTAAAAAGAAAACCTGAAATTTTGGTATGTGCATTAAATCCTCATGCCGGTGATAACGGAATTTTAGGTAACGATGAAAAAGAAAAAATTATTCCGGCAATAAATACTTTAAAGAAAAAAGGATACAATATTTGCGGACTTTACCCTGTAGATGTTGCATGGGCAAAGTTCTTAAAATATAAGTATGATTTGCTTGTCGGAATGTATCACGATCAAATAATGTTACCTTTAAAAATTTTGAACCCCAAGAAAATAGTAAACGTTACCGCGGGACTTCCTTTTGTAAGAACTTCACCCGGACACGGAACGGCATTTGATATTGCTGGTAAAAATGTTGCCGATCCTTCTTCCATGGAAGAAGCAATCCTAAAATCAATTAGCAATTAGCATCATTGCGAAGGGCTTTAGCCCTGTGGCAATCTACATATATGTCTTTTAAAATTTCTCATTTACAAGTAAAAAAGCCATTCGTTTGAAAAATTTAAAGCCGTGCTCCAACTTGAAAAATCCTAACAGACTAATGTAACGGATTTTTCTTCAATCATATTCGCACTAAAAAACTTTTTTTGATTTATAGTTTTTTACTTTAAATTTTTCTACACTCATAGACGGCTTTAATCATGCTTGTAAACGAAAATTTAAAAAGTTTCATTAATTGTAAATTGTACATTATACATTGTACATTGCTTTGCTGTTGACTTTTTAAAATAATTTAATTATAATAATCAAACTAAATTGGTAAAGAAGTCGTCCCGACTCACCTTCACCTTACTTTTAGGGAAAAGGTTTTATAAGTTTAGAGTTATGGCAGTATTGTATATATGGGACGGGTATCTTTATCCGTTCTATTTTTTATTTTTGCAGGTGAAAGTCCTGCGAGGGGGATTGTATAGATATTCGAAGATATCGTACTAATCAGTACATAAGAGTACCGGAAGTAAGACTTATTGATGAGAAAGGCGAACAGGTAGGTGTAGTATCGATAGCGGTTGCTTTACAAAAAGCAAGGGATGCAGGGCAGGATTTAATAGAAATTGCTCCGCAAGCTAAGCCGCCAGTATGTAAAATTATGGATTTTTCAAAGTTTCGTTATGAAATGGCGAAAAAAGAAAAAGAGTCTAAAAAGAAACAGAAAAATATGCAGTTGAAAGAAGTCAGACTCAGAACAAGAATTGCCGAAAATGATTTTAATGTGAAGTTAAAAAAGATAAGAGATTTCCTTGAAGGCGGAGATAAAGTTCAAATAACGGTTATGTTTTCCGGAAGAGAAATGCAACATAAAGATTTAGGTCTTGCCGTTTTGGAAAAAGTTCAGGCGGCAGTTGAAGATATAGCAGTAGTTGAAGGTAAATTATCTTCTATGGGTACAAGGTCATTTGCAACTTTGACACCTAAAAAGAAAGATTCTAAAAATAAAAAATAAAATATTGGAGGAGCACTAATTATGCCAAAGATGAAAACTCATACCGGTGCAAAAAAAAGATTCAGAGCTACCGGAACAGGTAAATTGAAGTATAAAAAATCAGGTAACAGACATTTACTTACGGGAAATCCGGGTGAAACAACAAGAAAATTGAGAAAATCCCAAATAGTAGACGGTACCGATATGAAAAGAATGGCAAAGTTTATGCCTTACGCAAAGTAGTTTTTTTAAGAAAATTAAGGAGAAAAGATAATGAGAGTAAAAAACGTTGTTCAAACAAGACAAAGAAAGAAAAAAGTCTTTAGACTTTCCAAAGGTTATTATTCGGATAAAAACAATCGTTGGAGAATGGCTATTCAACAGGTTGAAAAGTCTTTGGTATATGCATATAACGACAGAAAAGACAGAAAAGGAACATTCAGAAGAATGTGGATAGTAAGATTGAATGCTGCAGTAAGAGAAGAAGGTTTGTCTTACAACAGATTTATTTCCGGTCTTAAAAAAGCAAATGTTATTTTGGATAGAAAAATGCTTGCGGAAATTGCGGTTACCGATAACGCAACATTTAAACAATTGGTAGAAATAGCAAAAGCTGCATAATGACGGATGAACGGATCACCTGTTAAAACTATAATTTTATTTTTTATAGCTTTAATACTTTTGGGAACAGCATTGTTGTGCCTACCTTTTGCAAGGCAAGATGGTGCTGCTTTCTCGGTGTTGACGTGTTTGTTTACCGCTACATCGGCAGTTTGTGTAACGGGTTTAACGGTTGTAGATATAGGAACTTACTTTACTCAATTCGGTCAGATAATAATACTTTTATTATTACAAATCGGCGGTCTCGGGTATATGTTGGTTTCAACAGGATTAGGTCTTTTAATAGGTAAGATGGCTTTAAAAGACAGAAAAATAATGCAGGAACTTTTTGATATAAGTTCTTTCAGTGAGCTCTTTAAATTATTAAAAAAAGCAGTATTTATTGTGCTTAATATAGAATTGTTGGGTGCGATAATTCTTACTTTCGGTTTCTTGAAAGATTTCCCTTTGGGAAAAGCAATATATTGCGGAATATTTCATTCCGTGTCCGCATTTTGTAATGCGGGTTTCAGCCCTTTCGGTAACAGTTTGGAAGGATTTTCAAATAATCCGACGGTACTTTATACTGTTGTAGCACTTGTTGTTTTGGGCGGACTCGGATTTTTTGTATTAGTGGATGTAATGGATAAAATCAGAGGCAAAAACATAAAACTTACTTTTCATTCAAAAGTAATTTTGTGGATGACCGCACTTTTAATAGGGTTGGGATTTGTTGCTTTTTGTGCAGGTCAGGCTTATATATTTATAAATCATGATTCTGCCTGGGGTTGGGTTGTAAACAATTCGATTTTCCAAGCAATAAGTTCAAGAACGGCGGGATTTAATTCTTTGCCGATGTCTACCATGACAACATTTACCGCATTTTTCTTAATAATATTAATGTTTATAGGCGGCGGACCGGGCAGTACTGCCGGCGGTATAAAAATTACCACCTTAACATTGGTCTTTGTATTTATAAGAAGTGTTATAAAAGGGCAGGATGATTATGTTCTTGCCAAAAAGAGTATGGATTACGATTTGGTAAGAAAAGCTCTTTTAGTTTTTATACTTATGATAGTGTTGGTTGTATTGTTTATTACTTTGATGTTGTTTGTAGAACCGCAACTTGACACATTGAAAGTTATATTTGAAGCGGTATCCGGTTTTTGTACCGTAGGGTTGTCTCTCGGTATTACTTCGCAACTGTCTGTAACGGGCCGAATATTGTTGATATTGGCTATGTTTGTAGGCAGAATCGGAGCAATAACGATACTTATATATTTGATGAACAGAAAACCTGTTGCAAACAATATAAAATATCCTGAAGGCAGAATCCTTATAGGATAAAAACTGTAACAAACGGAGAAATTATGGCAAAAAAACAATTTGGAGTGATAGGGTTAGGAACATTCGGTTCAAATGTTGCAAAAGAATTGGCAGCAAGAGAATTCCCTGTACTTGCGATTGACCATAAAGAAGAAGTAGTTAACAGAATAAGTTCTTTTGTAACACAGGCAATAGTTGCGGATGCAACCGATGATATATCGTTGAAAGATGCCGGAATTGCAGACTGCGATACGGTTATAATTTCTATGGGTGAAGATATTGAAACAAGTATTCTTGCAACCCTTATAGCAAAAGATTTGGGAGTGCCTAACGTAATTGTAAAATGTACAAGTATGTGGCATTCAAAAATTGCAGTAAAAATAGGTGCCGATAAAGTTATTTATCCGGAACTTGAAATGGCAAAAAAACTTGCGGAAAGTATGGCAAGTCCGAACATATTGGAACAGATAGAATTTTCCAAAGATTATAATCTTGTGGAAATAATTGCTCCGGAACCTTTTTGGAAAAAGACGATAAAAAGTGCAAACATAAGAAACAAGTACGGAGTAAACATAATAGCAATAAAAAGAAATGTTCCGTTTATAAACGATGACGGACAGAGTGATATTAAAGAAGAAACGAATATTGCTCCCGGTCCGGATGACGAAATATTGGAAAACGATATTTTGGTGGTTGTAGGAAAAGACGAACAGTTAAAAAAGTTTAAAAAGTTGTAGGTTATATATGGCAGAAGAAAGTACAAAGGAACAATTGTTGGAGTTGGCGAACTTTTATTTTTTGAACAGTAAGTTTGAAGAAGCGGAAATAGAGTTTTATAAAGTGTTGGAAAAAGATTCTAAATGTTGGCAGGCATACTGCAGTTTAGGGTTAATATACGAAGAAAGGCAAGATTTTATTAAAGCAAAACAGATGTACGATAAAACTCTTGAACTAAATAAAGAAAACAAGGTCGCAAAAGAACATATTAGTAAAATTACGGGAATGAACAATGAATAATAATATCAACGGAATACTTAACGAAGCATTAAACAAACTTCAAGCCGCACAACTTGCAGATATTGAAAATATCAAAGTTGAATATTTAGGTAAGAAAGGTAAAATTACCGAAATTTTAAAATCTCTTTCTTCGTTATCGATAGAAGAAAAGAAAGAAATCGGTTCGCAGGTTAATTTGGCAAAAACACAGTTAACCGAAGCGATGGAAGCAAAGAAAAAAGAGATAACAAACAAACTTTTAGAAGAAAAAATGAAAAACGAAAAGATAGATATTTCTACTGCTTTTTCGTTTAATTTTCCTAAAGGTCATTACCATATAATAAGTAAAGCAATAGAAGAAATGAGTGATATATTTGTTTCTTTAGGATTTAATGTTACCGGCGGCAGAGAAATAGAAACCGATTGGTACAATTTTGAAGCGTTAAATATTCCTAAAGATCATCCCGCAAGAGATACTCAAGATACATTTTATCTTGAAAATTCGGAAAATTTGTTAAGAACACAAACTTCGGCCGCACAAATACATATTATGGAAGAATCAAAACCTCCCATAAAAGTTATTGTGCCGGGAAGAGTTTACAGAAACGAAGCAACCGATGCTTCACATTCTGCAATATTTCATCAAATAGAAGGACTTGTAGTCGGTGAAGATATCACATTTGCACAACTTAAAGGAACATTGCAGTTATTTATAAACAGATTATTCAATCAGGAATTGCCTATACGATTTAGACCTTCACATTTCCAGTTTACCGAACCGTCTGCGGAAGTGGATATGAAATGTGTATTCTGCGGCGGTAAAGGTTGCAGAGTTTGTAAAGGCAGCGGTTGGATAGAAGTGTTGGGCTGCGGAATGGTACATCCTAACGTTTTCAGAGCAGTAAAATATGATCCCGAGAAATATACGGGATATGCTTTCGGGTTGGGTGTTGAAAGATTTGCAATGCTTAAGTACGGAATTGACGATATGAGAGTTTTATACGAAAACGATTTAAGAGTGTTAAGACAGTTTTAATTTGATTATAAAAAAGAGGAATATATAAAAAATGAAGATTTCATATAATTGGTTAAAAGAGTTAGTAGATTTTGATATGGAACCGCAAGACCTTTGTAAAATGCTTACATTTTTGGGCGTTGAAACAACGGTTGTAGGCGGCGGAACTAATTGGTCCGGAGTTATTACGGCAAAAGTTTTAGACAGGCAAAAACATCCTAATTCCGATCACCTTTCAATATGTAAAGTTAACGACGGAACAAAAGATTATCAAATAGTTTGCGGTGCACCCAATGTTGCAGCGGGGCAAACGGTTCCTCTTGCATTAATCGGTGCGGTGTTACCCGGAAATTTTACTATAAAAGCATCTAAAATAAGAGGTGTATCTTCCGAAGGTATGATATGTTCTAAAGAAGAGTTGGGATTGGAAGAAAGTTCCGACGGTATAATGGTGTTGGATGAAAAAACTCCTTTAGGTAAAAAACTTGAAGATGTTTTGGAAAAGCAAGATACAATTTTGGAAATAGAAATTACTACAAACAGAGGCGATTGTTTAAGCCATTGGGGAGTAGCAAGAGAAATTGCTGCAAAATTACAAAAAATCGTTACATTACCTCCGCTTAAAACAGCAAAATATACGGAAAAAAATCTTGTTGAAGTAAAAGACAAAGATTTATGTACAAGATATATAGGTTGTCATATAACAGGTGTAAAAATTGCACCTTCTCCCAAATGGATGAAAGATAAACTTGAAAGTTGCGGAGTAAAATCAATTAACAATGTTGTGGATATTACCAACTATGTTATGTTGGAATTAGGTCAACCGTTGCATGCTTTTGATGCTACCACTCTTTCGGGCGGAAAAGTTGTGGTAAGAAGAGCAAACGACGGTGAAAAGTTGGCAACACTCGACGGAAAAACTCACGAGTTGGATAAAAATAATCTTGTTATAGCAGACGGTTCAAAAGCACTTGCAATAGCAGGTGTTATCGGAGGACAAAGTTCTTCAATAACGGATGCAACCACCGAAGTATTTTTGGAAGCTGCGGTATTTAATCCCGGAAGTGTAAGAAAAACAGCAAGAAAATTAAATATTTCCACCGATGCATCTTACAGATATGAAAGAGGAACATCCTGGGAAGTTGCCGAAATGGCAAGTTGGAGAGCATTGAATCTTATAACGGAACTTGCCGGCGGAAGACTTGAAACAAGAGAAGATTATAACAGTCCCGACAACGAAAAAGTTGTAATAAACTTAAGAGTGGAAAGAGTAGAAAAACTTTTGGGGTATGCCGTTGATGAAAAAACAATAGCAAATATATTAAGATTTTTGGGTATAGAAATAAGTTCAAAAGTTCAAAATGTTCTTATAGCCGAAGTTCCTTCTTACAGAAACGATATTAAAGAAGAAGTTGATTTGATAGAAGAAATTGCAAGAGTTAACGGTTACGAAAATATTCCTATGGATATAGATTCCGGTATAAGTTCAACCGAACAAAAAGGATCGAATAAATTAATAAAACAAATAACCAATTCTTTGGTGGGACTCGGGTTCTGCGAAGCTATGAATTACAGTTTTGCCGAAATAAAAGATTTGGATAAATTATATTTAAAATATACATATAAAATTGCAAATCCGATATCAAAAGAAAACGAAGTTTTAAGACCTTCATTGTTGCCGAGCCTTATGAAAAATTTTGATTTTAATATAGGTCAGGCGACAACGGACATAAAATTGTTTGAAGTAGGCAAAATATTTGACGATAAAGGTGAAAGAAGAGTTTTGGGAATTCTTATGTCAGGCCCTGTATGGCAACCATGGTGGAACTGGGAATCATCAAAACAAAATCCTGTATTCGATTTTTATTTTGCAAGCGGTATTATATCAAACATATTACCGTCAAAAGAGTTTACGATAGCCGAAAACAGAACACCTGCAAAATATTATCATCCGGGAAAAACGGCGGCAATAGTTTATCACGGTAAGGTTGTCGGTCAATTCGGTGTTTTAAGACCGGATGTTGCAGAAAATACCAACGATGAAGTTATATATGCGGAAATTGAAACAGAAAATATAGAAAAAAATTATAAAAACAAAATTAATGCTTACGAACATGTAGCAAAGTTCCCTGCGGTAAAAAGAGATATTTCCGTTGTTGCAGATAAAACAATTAAGTTTGAAAAGATAGAAAAAATTATAAAACATGTAATGAAAGACGGCGGAATATTAAAAGATTGGTCATTGTTTTCCGTATATGAAAACGAGAAGTTGGGTGCAGGTAAAATAAGTTATTCGTTTAGATTAACTTACAGACACAACGATAAGACATTGAACGATACGGAAGTAAATAAAGATATCGCAATTCTTTTGGAAAAGTGGAACAAAGATTTGGGAATATCTTTGAGAAATTAGAACGACAGGTTATAGGGTGATAAGGTGATAGGGTTATAGGTTGAGAACAGCAACGACAAACAGCTAAAAAATAACCGATAACCCAATAAACCAATAACCCCATAAACTAAAATTTTGTGAAACAAAATTTTGTATTTGTATAATCCTATAGTTAACGAAAGAGTGGACTTTCAGTTGACTATGAGCCCAAAATTATATAAAATACAAATTTAATATACTAAATAGGTAGGTTCGACTAAAATGAAGAATGGTAAAACTTATCTTCCAAAAACGGAAGAAATAACAAGAAAATGGCATTTTATAGATGCTGATGGTCAGGTATTGGGAAGATTGGCAGTAAGAGTAGCAGCGTTATTAAGAGGAAAAAGAAAAGCAATTTATACATCTCATATAGATTGTGGAGACTTTGTTGTATTAACAAACGTTTCAAAAATTGTTCTCACAGGAAAGAAACTTGAACAAAAAACAGCTTTTTCGTTCTCGGGCTATCCTGGTGGAGCAAAATTAACTCCTTATTCAAAATTAATGGCAGAAAATCCTGAAAAGGCAGTAAGAATTGCAGTAAAAGGAATGTTACCGCAAAATAAATTAGCAGATAAACAAATGAAAAGATTGAAACTTTTCAAAGGTGCAGAACATACTCACCAAGCACAAGCAGTTACAAAATAAGGAGAAATAAAAAAATATGAATACAGGTTATTTAAAAGCAGGAAGAAGAAAAAATGCAGTTGCAAGAGTAAGAATGTCTGAAGGTACAGGCAAAATCGTTATAAACGATAAAACCGTTGAAGAATATTTTAAAGGTTTACAAAGAAACACAAAAATTGCTTTGAAACCTATCGAAGTATGGTCCGGTTCAAAGAAATATGATATTTATGTAAATGTTAACGGCGGCGGAGTTTCGGGACAAGCGGGAGCAGTCAGCCACGCATTGGCAAGAGCAATCTTAACAATAGACGAATCCATGAAAGATACATTGAGAAAAGAAGGTCTTTTAACAAGAGATCCGAGAATGGTAGAAAGAAAGAAACCGGGAAGACCGAAAGCAAGAAAGAGATTCCAATTCTCAAAGAGATAATACTTATTACAATACACAAAAAGGAAGGGGAAAAAATCTCCTTCCTTTTTTTTATTTACTTAAATAAAATAAAAACGGGAAGAACAAATTTCTTCCCGTTTTTATATCGTATTTTTACTTCAATTCTTCAAATCTTCCAAAGTTCTAATCTTTTAGATAAGTCCGTGAGCCAACATTGCTGTTGCAACTTTTTTGAAACCTGCAATATTTGCACCGTTAACCATGTTGCCCGGTGTTCCGTATTCTTCTGCAGCTTCTTTAGCATTTTTGTGAATGTTGATCATAATTTGATGTAATTTGTTATCAACTTCTTCAAATGTCCAAGAAAGTCTTTGAGAATTTTGTGCCATTTCAAGACCTGATGTTGCAACTCCGCCTGCGTTGGATGCTTTACCCGGAGCATAAGCAATTTTTGCATTTATGAATGCTTCTACTGCATCCGGTGTTGAAGGCATATTAGCACCTTCTACAACTGCAATTACACCGTTTTTCAAAAGTGTCTTTGCAGCTTCACCGTCAAGTTCGTTTTGTGTTGCGCATGGTAATGCGATATCACATTTTATTGTCCAAATACCTTTGCAACCTTCCGTATAAACTGCGCCCTTCTTCAAGTTTGCATATTCTTTTATTCTCTTTCTTTCAACTTCTTTCAATTGTTTTACTATAGATAAATCGATACCGTCTTTATCATATATGTATCCGTTGGAATCGGACATTGCAACAACTTTTGCTCCCAAACTTTGAGCTTTTTCTACTGCATATATTGCAACATTTCCCGAACCGGAAACTACAACTGTTTTTCCGTCAAAAGAAGTTCCTCTGTCTTTTAACATTTCGTTACAGAAATAAACAACTCCGTAACCTGTTGCTTGTGTTCTTGCAAGGGATCCGCCGTAGGTAAGACCTTTACCTGTTAAAACTCCGTGGAACACATTTCTTATTCTCTTATATTGACCGAACATATAACCGATTTCTCTTGCACCTGTTCCGATATCTCCTGCAGGAACATCTGTATCTGCATCGATATATTTGCAAAGTTCTGTCATAAAACTTTGGCAGAATCTCATAACTTCGTTATCTGATTTACCTTTAGGATCGAAATCCGAACCGCCTTTTCCGCCGCCCATCATTAAACCTGTTAATGAGTTTTTGAAAATTTGTTCGAATCCCAAAAATTTAATTGTACTTAAATTTACTGAAGGATGAAGTCTTAATCCGCCTTTGTAAGGCCCGAGAGCGGAATTGAATTGTACTCTGAAACCTCTGTTTACATGGAAAGCACCTTTATCATCCTGCCAAGGAACTCTGAAAATTATTTGTCTTTCAGGTTCAACGATTCTTTCAAGAATACTTGCATCTTGATATTCTTTGTGTCTTTCAATTACCGGGCTGATTGATTCCAAAACTTCTTTTACTGCTTGTAAGAACAAAGCTTCGCCCTGATTTCTTTGTTCTACTTCTTTCAACACTTTTTCTACGTAAGCGTTCATCTTTTTTGGCTCCTTATATAAAAATTTTTTACACAAAAAAATGAATAATTCATCCCGTGCTGCTTTGTGAAAGCATCCTTGCTTTCGTGAATTATTCAGTATTTTATTAAACATTATATAGTGTGATTGGAAAGTATTTTACATTTTTATTTTTTTATTTGTCAATATTTTTTTTGCATAAAGTATTGACAAAAATAAAAACTTGTTATATAATTAGCAATTGTTTAGTAAGAGTGCTAAAAATAAATTTTAATAAGAGACTCAAAAAATATAAATAGTTTAGGAGGAGAAAAAGATGAAAATCAGACCATTAGGTGACAGAATTTTGGTTAAAGCCGAAGAACCAAAAGAAAAGAAAATCGGCGGAATAATTATTCCCGACACCGCAAAAGAAAAACCGCAGGAAGGAACAGTTATAGCAGCAGGTAACGGCAGAATGGGTAAAGACGGTAAGGTTATACCTATGGATGTAAAAGTCGGTGATAAAGTTTTGTACGGCAAATATTCCGGAACGGAAGTTAAAATAGATAACGTTGCATACTTGATAATGTCACAAGATGATGTTTTAGGTATTTTGGAGTAAGAACGACAGGTTATAGGGTGATAAGGTGATAGGGTTATAAGTTTAACGACTAACGGCAAAACAACTAAAAAACAACTAAAAAACAACTAAAAAACAACTAAAAAACAACCGATAACCTAATAACCCAATAAACTTATAAACTAATAAAGGAGATATATAAAATGGCTAAACAATTAAAGTATACGGATGATGCAAGAAAAGCTATGAAAGAAGGTGTAGATAAACTTGCAAATGCAGTAAAAGTAACATTAGGACCTAAAGGAAGATATGTAGTATTAGATAAAAAGTTCGGTTCACCTACAGTAACAAACGACGGTGTAACCATTGCAAAAGAAATTGAACTTGAAGATCCTTTTGAAAATATGGGTGCACAACTTGTTAAAGAAGTTGCTTCCAAAACAAACGATATAGCAGGTGACGGAACAACAACCGCAACAGTTTTGGCACAAACAATGATAGGTGAAGGTTTAAGAAATATAACTTCAGGTGCAAATGCAAATCATATAAAGAAAGGTATCGATAAAGCAGTTGCAGCAGTTATAGAAGAAATTAAAAAGATAGCAAAAAAAGTTTCCAGCAAAGAAGAAATTGCTCAAATCGCATCAATTTCAGCAAGTGATAAAGAAATCGGTGATTTGATTGCAAACGCAATGGATAAAGTCGGTAAAGACGGAGTTATTACCGTTGAAGAAGGTAAATCCGCAGATACAACATTGGATGTTGTTGAAGGTATGCAGTTTGACAGAGGATATTGCTCACCTTACTTTGTAACAGATGCAGAAAGAATGGAAGGTGTGTTGGAAGATCCTTATATAATAATTACGGATAAGAAGATTTCTTCCATGCAGGAAATTCTTCCTTTGCTTGAAAAAGTTGTTCAAACAGGTAAAGGATTTATCATTATAGCGGAAGATATCGAAGGCGAAGCACTTGCGACATTGGTTGTTAACAAAATCAGAGGAACATTAAAAGTTATCGCTGTTAAAGCTCCGGGATTCGGGGACAGAAGAAAAGAAATGTTGCAGGATATCGCAATTCTTACTGGCGGAACGGTAATTTCCGAAGAAACAGGTTTAAAACTTGATGCAGCAACAATAGAAATGTTAGGTCAGGCAAAAAGAGTTGTTGTAGATAAAGAAAACACAACGATCGTTTCAGGTTTGGGCGACAAGAAAGAAATCGAACAAAGAATTGCTCAAATAAGAAAACAAATCGAAGAAACAAAATCGGATTACGATAAAGAAAAATTGCAGGAAAGATTGGCAAAGTTGGTAGGCGGAGTTGCAGTTATCAATGTTGGTGCGGCAACAGAAGCTGAAATGAAAGCCAAGAAATTTAAAGTGGAAGATGCAATGAATGCAACAAGAGCAGGTGTTGAAGAAGGTATTGTTGCAGGCGGTGGAGTTGCATTACTTAAAGCACAATCCGTACTTGACGGTATAAAAGGTGCAGACAGCGACGAACAAACAGGTATAAATATAGTTAAGAAATCTTTGGAAGGTCCTATCAGACAAATAATCGAAAATGCAGGTATTGAAGCTTCGGTTATAGTTGATAAGATTAAAAATAAAAAAGATGCTTCTTACGGATACAATGCAGATAACGACGAATTTGTTGATATGATAAAAGCAGGTATCGTTGATCCTGCAAAAGTTACAAGAACAGCATTGCAAAATGCAGCTTCAATTGCGGGACTTGTTCTTACAACGGAAGCACTTGTAACGGATATCCCGGAAAAGAAAGACGGACCGGCAATGCCTCCGATGGGTGGGGGAATGCCTCCGATGTATTAATAATTAAATGAGGCTACATTAGTACAAAAAAACAGAAGTATTTTGGCTACAATTTTGAAACGCAAGAGTTTGAGTATGATAAAACATACACTTCACTCTTGCGTTTCTTCATTTCGCCTAAAATCTATTCTGTTTTTTTATGTCCTTACATTCTTATGCTTATACTAAATAATAATTAGGGAATTTTTTGTCTCACTGACAAAACTTTCAGTTTTTTTTGCTATCCTTACATTCTTATGATTATGCTAAATAATAGTTTTTGATGTCCTTACATTGTTTTTTGACAAATTTCATTCTTTTTTTTATAATAACGACAAATTGTAAGTGAGAAGTTGCAGTAAAATTTATAAAAGGAGACAGTAAATGAAAAAAGGATTGTTGGTTTTGTTGTTGGCCGTAGCAATGGTAGCACCTGCATTTGCAGCAAAAGGAGACATGTTTATCAACGGAAAGTTGGGGTTGGGTGTAAGCAACAGTTTAAAAATGTCTGGTGCGGGTGAAATGCCTGACGATCTTCTTATGGGTATTAAAGCAAAAAATCCTATTTCTTTAGGTGCGGAATTTTTTTACGGATTAATGGATAATTTGTCAGCAGGTTTTGGTGTAAACTATACTTTTAACAGTGAAACAAATATAAATAGAGTAAAAGCAAAAATAGGAACAACAAATATTTATGTAGCAGTAAAACCTGAAGCAAAAATAGATTCTGATATTGTTTCAAGTATATATGTAATAGGTCAAATAGGTTTGGCAATGAACAGATGTGATATTGATGGTGTCGAAGATAATATGCCTTCAATAGACAGCGGATTATATTTAGGTGCAGGTCTTGGTACAACAATAAAAGATTGTGTTATTGTTGAACTTATATTTTCATCATCTAACGGTTCTGCATCACAAGATGGAGAAACTGCGGATGTTCAATATACCGCAACAACAATTAATGTAGGTTACAAATTCGCATTGTAATTCAGTTGTTAAACCGCGGTAGCGGTGTCATCCCGTACTTGATACGGGATCTATAAAAAAATATAAGGAGAAAAAAATAATGAAAAAAAGTTTATTGGCTTTAATATTAGCAGTAGCAATGGTAGTACCTGCATTTGCAGCAAAAGGAGATAAGTATATCAATGGAAAATTAGGTTTAGGTGTAAATAGTAATATAGCTGTTTACGGTATAGAAACTACGAGTAGTGATGTTTTTGAAGGTTTTAAAGTGGATATGCCTTTTATGTTAGGTGCGGAATTCTTCTATGGAATGAGTGATAATTTGTCTGTAGGTTTCGGTGCAAACTACGTTTTTGATACCTCTGCAAAAGTTGACTCTGAAATAAAAGGCGGAACGACAAATATTTATTTGGCAGTAAAACCTGAAGCAAAAATAGATTCCGATATTTTTACAAGCTTATATTTAATAGGTCAAATAGGTTTAAGTTTCGGAAGAACGGATTTGCCTGGAGAAATGTCTGGTATTGATTGTGATTCCGGTATTTACTTGGGAGCAGGTTTCGGTACAACAATAAAAGATGCAGTATTTGTAGAACTTGTATTCTCATCATGTAATGGTACTTTAAAATTGGGTCGTGACTCGGTGGATATACAATACAGTATAACATCTGTTAATGTAGGTTATAAATTTAATATTTAATAAAGTACATTATCTTTTGAATTTATACGGTGTTACAGCACGGCTCATTTACTTTTCAATGTAAACTTTGCCGTGCTGTTGCCTTGCCTAAATTCAAAATATTTCGTCACTCTAAAAATTTTTTTTTCTGCCCCTACATCTTTATGGCCAAAATTCTTTTCGTTTCTTCATCTCGCCTAAAATCTATTCTGTTTTTTTATGTCCTTACATTGTTTTTTGACAAATTTCATTCTTTTTTTTATAATAACGACAAGTTTAAGTAAGGAATTGCAGTAAAATTTATAAAAGGAGACAGTAAATGAAAAAAGGATTGTTGGCTTTGTTGTTGGCAGTAGCAATGGTAGCACCTGTATTTGCAGCAGAAAAAGGCAGTATGGAAATTAACGGAAAGATAGCTTATCTTATTAATCCTGAATTGAAGGTTGAAGCAATGGGGCAGTCTAGGACTATTGATTTTAAAGGGACATTTTCTTTGGAAGCAGATTTCTTCTACTATGTAGCAAAAGAAATAGCAGTAGGTGCCGGTTTGGAATATGTTTTTCCAAGCGAAATAGATGAGAGTTTTGTTCCATCAGAAATGGACTCAAAGTGCGGAAACACAAATATTTTTGTTCAGGCGAAATATGATATTGCTACAGAAAATGATATATTCAATAATGTTTATCCTTTAGTTCAATTAGGTTACGGAATAATAAATTTAAGTGATGATATGAGTAAAGGTTTTGATGTTAAGAACGGATTATATTGGGCTATCGGTTTAGGAACAACAATAAAAGAAAACTTTATAGTTGAATTATTATATGCTTTCAATTATGGAGAAGTTGAAATGAAAGGCGAAAGTATTTCTGCTGATGCGACATACAAAACCTTGAAATTGAAAGTTGGTTACAAATTCGCGATATAATTTATAATAAAAAACAATTAAAGCACAGGAAGAGTTTTCTCCCTGTGCTTTTTATTTTTTATTTCGGCGAAGCGATCCGGTAGTTGTCGCTTCCATACCTCTATACCTCCATACATCCAAGTCTCCGGCTTTTCTTTGTCGTTTCGGTTTGCTAAAAAAATAAAATTTTAGTATAATCTTTAGCCAAGTTGTACAAGTTTATAATGTTTCGGGGAGTAGCGTAGTTGGCTAACGCGCCTGCTTTGGGAGCAGGAGACCGTGGGTTCAAGTCCCGCCTCCCCGATTTTTTTTATTTCATTTCCAAATCAATAAAATCATTGTTCTAATATTTTTTAAATGCTATAATCTACTGATATATGGAAGAAAGATTTAATTTTAATGTTATATTAAACAGTTTTGTTTTTCTTATACCTATAAATATTGTGGTGCTTTTTTTTCTTTTTGTTTATAGGCTTTTTTTCTTTGTATACTTTGCCGACTTTTCCGCAATATCATCTTTAAAATTGTATGTTTTAAAAGCTTTTTGGATGGGTTTCAGGTTTGATTTATCTGTAGTTGCATATATAAATGCTCCAATAACATTGTTGTTTTTAATATGTTTGTTGTTAAAAAGTTATCCTTTCTTTAAGAAAATAATTTCTTTCATTAAATACTATTATTTTGCGATATTTACTTTAATGTTTTTGGCAATATTTGTAGATTTGGCTTTTTATGCTTATTTTAAAGATCACTACAATTTAATGATTTTCGGCTTTTTCGAAGATGATACTTTTGCTTTAATAAAAACCATATTGTCCGATTACAGATTTTATTTCCTTGTTATAGTGTTTGTTGTTTTGGCAATTTTTATATTTGAATTGTCTAAATGGACTTGCAAAGAACTTAAATATAACGAAAGAATATTTAACACATTGTATTGGCCTAAAACCAAAAAGTTTATAACTGTTCTTATAATATTATGCCTAAATTTTATTCTTGCCAGAGGCTCTTTTTCAATGTTCCCGTTAGGTCTTTTTTATTCACAAATTTCACCTAACCAGTTTATAAATAAACTTTGCGTAAATCCGATACACCCTTTGGCAGACACGATATATTTAAAAATTAAAAATGCAAAAAATGAAACAAGCCTGAAAGAAAAGTTTAAATATAAAAACGAAGATGAAATAATAAAAGATTTGTCTGTTTTATCGAAATACGGCAATGCAACCGATATTAATAATATTTTTAATAAAATAACAAACGAAAACAAAAGTTTGGAAACAAATAAGCCTAATGTAGTTCTTATAGTTATGGAAGGGTTCGGTGAAATGCCTGTTTTAAATAACAGTAAAGAATTCGATGTTATGGGAGAACTGAAAAATCATTTTGATAAAGATATCGTTTTCTATAACTTTTTGGCAGCCGGTTTTATAACTATTCATGCAATAGAATCTATAACATTGGGAATACCGCAAAGACCTTATGTAAACCAAATTACGCAGACACAAGATGCTTTTTGCAAGTTTGCAAGTTCAATGGTGTTACCGTATAAGAAAGCCGGATATCATTCAACGGCTTTGTATGGCGGCAGTATGACATGGAGAGATTTGGAAGGATTTTTTAAAGTGCAGGGATTTGACGATATTATAGGGGAAGGCAGTGTGCATGTAGATGCCAAAGACAGACATTCTTGGGGAATAAACGATGATAAACTTTTTGAATTGGTGGAAAAACATTTGTTTGATGAAGATGTAACGGAACCGAAATTTATTTATGCTATAACGACACAAACTCATCCTCCGTATAAAGTATCCGATGATTATAAACCGTTGCCTTTAACCGTTCCTTCAAGTGTGGGAAAGATGATGTCGTCAAAAGATTTAAATAATAAAAATCTGTTTAAAGTTTATCAGTATGCAAACAGACAACTTGCAAAGTTTATAACCGATGTAAAAAAATCCAAGTTTGCGGATAATACAATTATTGCCGTTACCGGCGACCATAATTTAAGAGAACTTTCGAATTATGTTCCGGAAGAAACTTTTGTAAGATATGCCGTTCCTTTTTATATTTATATACCTCAACAGATAAAAAAAGAATTGAATATTCAAAAAGTGAACACAAAAGTTTTCGGTTCTCAAATGGATATAATGCCTACTTTATATAATTTATCGTTATCATCGGCAACGTATACTTCGTTCGGAAACAATTTGTTTGATACCGAAGATAATATTGCATTAAATGTCGACGGAGTTGTTTTAAAAGAAAATGTTGCGATAAAGTATAATTTAGTTGACGATTCCATACAATCGTTTACCTTTGATAACAAAACAAAAAAACTTTCTTTGGTTGATAAAACCGAAGAACACGAGTTGTTAAAAAAATATTATAAAGCTATAATGACAATTAGCGATATATTTATAAAGTCCAATTCGTTATAATAAAAATTATAAGCGGGTTAAAAATTTATGAAAAAAAGCGGAATACTCTTTATTTTGTTTGCGGTTGTTTTCTTGGCAGGTAATTTGGTTGCCGCATCGCAACAAAGCCCGAATATAAAGAAAAGTACAAAAGAAAAAAACGGAAGTGTTGCCTATTTGGGATTGGAAAAGAGAGCGTCCGACGTTAAAACGACAGACAAAAACAAGAAAAATGTAAAAGATACCGATGTTAATGTTTCCGACAGCGAAAAAAAAGAAGAAACACCAAAGAGTGTTGTTTATTATATAACCGGCGGAGAAAATAAGTTAATAAACAGCAAATATAAAAGTATTTTTGATGTGGACGGAAGAGAATTATATAACTATTCGAAAAGTTTAGCCTTTACAAAATATCAACAAGCACAGGTAGATTATCTTGAATTGGAAAGAAGAAGCAAAATTTTTGCTTTGGATAGAGAAATTTCAATCAGAAGAAAAATGTTGGATGAAGAATTAGCCAACGATATGTATGATGTTTTTGTTGTTGAAGAAATAGCAAGAGAATTAAAAAATTTGGTTGTAGATAAAGAAACCGTAAATTTGAATATCGACAAAAAATTAAGATATGTTTTAGATAGTGAACAATATTTAAAATATAAACGGAAAAAAAAGCGTTTAGCTACTCGATAAACATAGAATCTCCGTAAGAAAAAAATCTATATTTTCGTTCAACAGCTTGTTTGTAGGCCGACAATATAAATTCTCTGCCGGCAAAAGCACTTGCCATCATTAACGGTGTTGAGCATGGCAAATGTAAGTTTGTAAACATCGCTTTAACTATTTTAAATTTATATCCCGGATATATAAATATTCCCGTTTGTCCGTTACAACTTTCTATACTTGTAAGTTCGTTGTCGGAATTATATTTACCCGTTAGGTTGGCTATTGTTTCCAAACTTCTAACGGATGTTGTTCCTACGGCAATTATTCTTTTTTTGCTTTTTAATGATTCATTTATTTTTATCGCATTTTCTTCATCTAAGATATATTTCTCGGGTAACATTTGGTGTTGTTGAATATTATCGGAAAGTATCGGTTTAAATGTACCCCAACCGACATGTAAAATTACATTTGCGATAGTTACACCTTTCTTTTTTAAAGAGTCCATTATTTCGTTTGTAAAATGTAATCCCGCCGTAGGTGCGGCAATTGCTCCCGCCGTTTTTGCATATATCGTTTGATAACGTGTTTTATCCAAATCAAAATATTTTTCTGCAAGTCCGTCTTTCCTTTTTATGTATGGGGGAAGAGGCATAAATCCGTGTTTTTCAAGTAACGATTGAACATCTTTTTTGTTAAATTCCACTATTTTGTTACCGTTTTCATCCGTGCCCGTAAAAGAACATTCATAACCGTCATCAAAATAAATTTTATGATCTTTTCTTATATTGGGTTTCAATAATACGGCATATCTCGGACCTTCCTGCGTTGGGTTTAAGAACAAAAGTTCAACTTTTCCGCCTGTGGATTTTTTGCCGTAGAGTCTTGCCGGTACAACTTTTGTAGTGTTTATTACAAGGCAGTCGTTTTCACCGAGAATATTTACAATATCAAAAAAATTTTTGTGTGTTATCGTTTGTTTTTCTCTGTTTAAAATTATAAGTTTTGAAGAACTTCTTTTTTCTGCGGGAACTTGAGCTATAAGTTCCTGGGGTATATCATAATTATAGTTTTCTAACAGTAAATCTTTATTTTGTTGCATATTTAATTTTCCCTACTTTTGTTTTCGGATAATAAAATTCCAATATTTGTTTATATGTAAAACCCTTGTCTCCCATAGCTTTTGCACCCCACTGACACAACCCGACTTTGTGTCCCCAACCTTTACCTTCGAATATAAAATTTTTATTTTTTTGTTTAATACTTGTTATTAAAGTACTTTTTATTTTATCTGCGGAAACCGCACATCTGAAAGTATAAGAATTTAATTTTAATGTTCCTTTGTAATGTTTTATTACAATTTCTTTTGCCGCTTTTGCCGTTGTTGTTCCGGAAGCGGATATTTTCTTTATTTTTCCTATTTTATGTCCGGCTTTTATAAGCTTTTCTCTTATCGTCGTTTCCGGCAGGGTTGTTGTCCATGTTTGGTGAGGATTATCTTTGCAATAATTGTCCTTTATACCTTTTAAATATTCGGGTGTTTCCGTTTTCCATTGCCAAACAAATTTCGGGTCTTCGGTATGTCCGGCACAAGAAGAATGAAAAAAAGTTTGTGCCGGCTCATCTTTATACAAAACAACTTCTTGCTTTGTATCATAAACGGCTTGGTTACAGTTTTTAGTTTCGCAGGATGCTCCGCCGTAAACTTGGCAATGAACTTGAGAACATATATCAAAACCTTCTTTTGAATGTCTTCCTATATTTTTTAAGGCATAAGTTCTGCTTATAACGGCTTGTGCTTTTAATGCTTCCGAATTCCAAGAGGCACTTGCTTCTTTAGGTAAAATGCCTTTCAAATAATCTTCCATTTTAAGCTCGTTTATGATATTGTTTCCTTTGGAAGAAGAATTTACTATTATATTTCCTCTGTAAATTTTGTTGTTAACCAAAAAACATTTTGAAGAAACAAATTTTATCGGCAATTTGTAGCTTTTGTTTAAAATTATAACTTCTTTATCTTTTATTTTTACATTGATTTTACCTGCCGATAAATAATACTTTTTATCGTTTGAAACAAAATAGTATTTTTTATCGCTGGCAACAGTAAACTCTTTTTGGTTAGACAGTATTCCCACCTTTATATATTCCTTATAATCTTTTGCATATAAATCGGCAAAAGAAAACAAGAAAATTATAAAAATAATAAAACCGAATTTCAAAATTTTCATATCAATAAATAATAACAGAAAAGATTTTTTTATTCAATAGCCGCAGAACCGCAATTTATAATTTACAATGTACAATGTACAATTGAATTTCCGATCTTGCAATTTTTCGCATTTGCTGTTTTTTATATCCATACCTCTATTCATCCAATCCTCCAATCTTCTAATCTTCCAATCTTCCGTTTTTTCGCCGTTTGGTTTGACAATAACTTCTAAAAAGTGATAATATAAAACATACTATATTTTAATAAAGAGGGTTTTATTTTGTTTAAAAAATTTATAATTGTTTGTTTGTTTATTACAAGTATTTGTTTATTTCCGAAAGGAGCACAGGCATCCACGATTACTTACCTTGTAGATACACCTACATATTCCATATTGGATTACGGGTGTTACGATGTGTTGTTTAGAGTATTTTCCGGCGGAGGGGTTCTTGCAAAATTAAATTTCGGAGTTTTTCAGATTTTAAACTTGGGTGTTTCTTGGGAACTTGGCAGCCTTATTGGCTGTTACGATGTTGTTGTTGCGGTTCCCGCTTTACAAGTAAAATGTAATATTTATTCCGGAGATGAAAAAATACCGGGTTTTGCGGCAGGTTATGACGGGCAAGGTTTTTTTTATGATAAAGATGACGGAGATTTTATTCAAAAAGGTAAAGGTATATATTTGGTAGCAGGAAAAGAATTGTTTTTTCCTACATTAAATATTAATGCCGGTATCAATATGAACGATTTTAAAAATCCCGGCATTTTGGGATTTATTAATGCTTCTTATGAAATAATAGAAGATTCGTTTATGGCAATGCTTGAATTTGACAATATCGGCGGCGGTAAAGACGGAAGATTAAATGTCGGTTTCAGAGTATGGATAACGGAAGATTTTGATATAGATTTTATACTTAGAAATTGTACAACTCCCGATCAAGACAGATTCGGTTGTGAAAGAATTTTAAAAATCAGTTATCAAAGCAGATTTTAAGAGGAATTTTAATGAGTGAGTTTTTATTGGATTTTGAAAAACCCGTAGTTGAACTTGAAAAAAAGATTTTAAGTTTAAAGGTTTCCGCGGAACACAGCAAAATAGATTTTTCAAGTGAAATTGCGGAGCTTGAAGAAAAAAAAGAAAAACTTAAAAAAGAAATATACGGTTCGCTTACATCTTGGCAAAAGGTTATGCTTGCCAGACATCCCAGCAGACCTTATACCCTTGATTATGTAAAAATCATATGCGAAAACTTTGTTGAATTGCACGGAGACAGAGCTTTCGGGGACGATCCGGCATTGGTTTGCGGGCTTGCAACAATAGATAACAAACCGGTTGTTGTGATAGGTCATCAAAAAGGCAGAACAATCCAGGAAAATATAGACAGAAATTTCGGTATGGCTCATCCTGAAGGATATAGAAAAGCTTTAAGACTTATGAAAATGGCGGAAAAGTTTAACAGACCTATTATAACCTTTATAGATACTGCCGGAGCATATCCTGGAATAGCTGCGGAAGAAAGGGGACAAGCCGAAGCCATAGCAAGAAATTTAAGGGAAATGTCTTATTTGGAAGTTCCCGTAGTAAGCATAATTATCGGTGAAGGCGGTTCCGGGGGAGCAATAGGTATAGGAGTTGCAAATAAAGTTGCAATGCTTGAAAATGCATATTATTCCGTTATTTCACCGGAAGGTTGTGCGGCAATACTTTTCAGAGATGCTTCAAAATCAAAAGAGGCAACGGAAGCATTGAAAATTACCGCAAAAGATCTTTTTAAAAACGGTGTTATCGATGAAATAATAAAAGAGCCCGTAGGCGGAGCTCATGTTGATGCGGTGGAAACCGCAATGAATATAAAAAGATTTATAAATAAATCTCTTACAAGTTTATCAAAAATGTCCAAACAGGAACTTGCCGATGACAGATACGATAAGTTTAGAAAAATGGGCGTTTTTGAAGAAGAAACAATAAAAAATAAAAAAGCAAAAAGTAAAAAAAATAATACAAAATCGAGGAGGAAGTAAAAATGGCATTAGTACCAATGAAGCAAATTTTGGAAGAAGCAAAGAAAAAAGGTTACGGTGTTGGAGCTTACAACGTAAACAACATGGAACAAATTCAAGCTATTATGGCTGCAGCACAAGAAACACAATCTCCTGTAATTATTCAGGCAAGCAGAGGAGCATTAAAATATTCCAATTTTACATATTTAGGATATTTGATGAAAGCAGCAGTTATAGAAAATCCTACAATTCCTGTTGCAATGCATTTGGATCACGGAAATTCATTAGACAGTGCAAAAAAAGCTATTGATTTAGGCTTTTCTTCAGTTATGATAGACGGTTCATTAAAAGAAGACGGTAAAACACCTTCGGATTATGAATATAATGTTAATGTGACAAGATCTGTTGTTGAATATGCACACAAATATGGTGTTACCGTAGAAGCTGAAATCGGAAGATTAGGCGGAATCGAAGACGGAGTAGGTTCGGGTTCTGCACACATTACAGATCCTCAAGAAGCATTACAATTCGTAAAAGATACCGGAGTAGATGCTTTGGCAATCGCTATCGGAACATCTCACGGTGCATACAAATTTAAAGGTGCTAAAGTTTTGGCGTTTGATGTTTTACAAGAAGTTAGAAAACTTATTGACATTCCTATAGTTCTTCACGGAGCATCATCCGTTCCTAAAGAATTAATAGATGCAGTAAATAAATACGGCGGAAAAATGCCGGGTGCAGAAGGTGTACCAATGGAACACTTACAGAAAGCAATTAAATTGGGTGTTCAAAAAATCAACGTTGATACCGATGGAAGACTTGCAATGACAGCAACAATAAGAAAAGTATTTACGGAATCTCCTGAAAAATTTGATCCGAGAGATTATTTAGGCCCTGCAAGAACAGCATTACAAGGCTTAATCGCAAGCAAAATGAAAGCTTTCGGAACGGCAGGACATGCAAGTGATTATGCTCCTTTGACTTTGGAAGATATGAAAAAATTTTATAACAAATAATTTAAAAATCAACAAAAATTGTTGACAATAAGAAAAATGTCTGTTATAATTATTTCATAAATGAATAAGTTTTTGATGTAAAAAAAATAAGGGGGAATTTCAGTTATGGCAAATTATGAAGTTAAAAGTGTTGGTGTTGTATCTTTGATGAAGAATTTTCCGATAGTATTTGCTATTCTCGGAGCATTAATCGGAATATTTACATTCTTCATTTTTCCGACAGACTTGGCAGCAAATTTAGGTTTTGGTCCGAGACTTCTTTCATGGTGTATATTTATAGTTCTTTACACAGCTATAATGTCAGTTGGTGTAGTAGTTGTTGCATTCATCTATAATTTTGTTGTTGGAAAATTCGGAAAGGGTGCAGTTATTAATTTAGAACAATCAGAAGAATAATTTTTATAAAAGCTAGTTTATCATAATTTCTTATGTTATGGTAAACTAGCTTTCAATTTTACTACAAGAAGGGTATTTAATGAACCTCAGAGCCAAGTTTACCCTATATGTATCATTTCTCTTATTAATAGTTATTGTTGCCGTATCATATAACATTTTTACTACACAAAAAAAATTTTTAACACAACAGATTTCAGAAAACAGAACAAAAGCTTTTCAAAGTTTTGTTTCTATGTGCAATGAAGCAATAAAAGTAAAAGATGATAATCAAGTCGATAACGCGGTTAAGTTGTTGGTATCGACATATAAACCTTCCGTAGTTTATGCAGGATACATAAATTCCAATAATGTTGTTATGTTTTCTTCAAGAGATGAAGACAGAAATATAGATTCCGTACTTAAAACAAGAATTAAAAAAGCAAATAAAGATTATATTGAAACATACTCGTCGTTAGCGGGCGAACAAATTTGCGAATTTGCCACACCGTTTTTCTTTAACGGAGAAAATGTAGGAACTTTCGTCGTCGGTTTTTCTCAAGATATTATGAAAAAACAAATAGACGATGCAATTTCCATGATGTTATCCAAAATAAAAACAATAGTTATAATAACTATTATTTTGGGTATTTTATTGTCTTATTTCCTTAGTTATACTTTTACCAAACCTATAAAAATGCTTACAAATGCCGCAGAACAAATAACCAAAGGAAATCTTGATGTGGAAATCAAAGTTAACAGAAAGGACGAAATAGGGAAACTTTCTGATACTTTTAATAATATGGCCAAACAGATTAAGGAACTTGATTCAATGAAAGATAGTTTTGTTTCCAGCGTTTCTCATGAATTGAGATCTCCTCTTTCCGCAATAGACGGATATTGTGATTTGTTAATAGATTGCGTAGATAAAAATTATTCTAAAGAACAAGAATTGAAAGGATTAAAAATAATAAAACAGGCAACGGTTCGATTAACTAATTTTATAAACAATATTCTTGATTTGGCAAAAATGAAAGCAAATAAACTTGAAGTTAAAATGGTCAGTGCGGATGTAGGGCCATTGATAGAAGAAATAGTTTCTTTGTATCAACCGTTGGCAACACAACAGAAAAAGAAAATTTATGCTGAAATAAACGGCACAATTCCTAAAGTAAATATTGATGTGGAAAAAATAAAGCAAGTGATAACAAATCTTGTAAGTAATGCAATGAAATTTACAAAGGAAGACGGAAGTGTCGGAGTAAAAGCTTTTCCGAATTCCGGCGGTTACGGTAACGATTTTATAGAAATTTGGGTTCAGGATGACGGTGTCGGTATTCCGAAACAGCAGGTGGATTTGGTTTTTCAAAAGTTTTATCAAGTTCAGTCCGGAGAATTTAAAAGACCGAAGGGAACAGGGCTTGGGTTAACAATTGTTTTTGAAATGATAAAATTACATAAAGGTTATGTTTGGGCCGAAAGTGATTTGGGTAAAGGAACAACATTTAAATTTGTTTTACCTAAATAAGGAATTTTAAAATGGCATTTACAATTTTGGTAGTGGATGACGAGTTGTTATTGAGAGAAATGTTGAAAGACATTTTTACCATAGCCGGATATAATGTTATAACTGCGGAAGACGGTAAAGAAGGCTTGGAAATGATAGAAAAACATTTGCCGGATTTTGTTATATTGGATGGTTCCATGCCGGTTATGGACGGTTTTGAAACATTGGCACAAATAAGAAAAAATCCCAAATTTATAAATTTGCCGGTTATGATGTTTACTGCATTATCGGGAGAATCCGAACAGATAAAAGGATTAAATTTAGGTGCGGACGATTATATAACAAAACCGTTTAAAACTCCTATACTTCTTACAAAAGTAAAAAATATTTTAGACAGAAAAAAGAAAAGTATGGATGTAAATCCGTTAACATCGCTGCCGGGCAATTTGTCGATACAGGAAAATGTGGAAAAAAGAGTTGCGGCCAAGACTCATTTTTCTTTGTTGTATGTCGATTTGGATAATTTTAAAAGTTTTAACGATAAATACGGTTTTTATAACGGAGATGAAATTATTAAATTTACGGCGGAGTTATTACAGAAAACCGTAAAAAAATACGGAGCGATATCGGATTTTATAGGTCATATCGGCGGAGATGATTTTGTTATTATTACCGAAACCAATAACAGTATTATTTTAGCGGAAAATATTATTAAAGATTTTGATAAAGAGATACTTAAATTTTACAATGAAGAAGATTTGAAAAACGGATTTATTGTTTCTACGGACAGAAACAATAATGTTCAAAAGTTTCCTATAATGACTATTTCCATAGGAATAATTACCACGGATGTTGCTCATTTGGTACATTTTGCCGAAATTTCAAAGAGAGCTTCGGAACTTAAAAAGTTGGCAAAGAAAAACAATAAGAGCTCGTATGTTTTTGAAAGAAGAAAATATAGCAGATAAAGTTTAATTCTAAAGAGGATTTTAATGATAGAAAATAAAATTGTCATCGTTGATGATGAAGAAAGTATCAGAGAGTTGGTCGGCGATTTATTGGAATCCGAAAATTTTAAAGTTATAAAGTGTGCCGATACGGATGAAGGATATAAAAGAATATTAAAATCAAAACCCGATTTGGTTATTCTTGATGTTAAAATGCCGCAGATAGGCGGTATAGAGTTATGCAGATTGTTAAGAGAAAATGTAGAAACAAAAAATATTCCCGTAATTATGTTAACCGTCGAATCTACCGAGACCGATAAGGTTATAGGTCTTGGTGTCGGTGCCGATGACTATATAACAAAACCTTTCAGTAACAGAGAACTTGTTGCAAGAATAAGGGCTTTGTTGAGAAGAGTTTCGAGAATAGATGATAAAAATGTCAGCATTGAAGTTGATGATTTGGTTATGAATCTTGAAGCAAGAACGGTAACAATAAAAGGAAAAGAAATTAAATTGAGACCTAAAGAATTTGATTTGTTACATATGTTTTTGTTGAAACCGAATGTCGTTTTAAACAGGGACTATATCTTGGAAAATGTTTTTGACTACAATATAGGGGTTACAAC
This sequence comes from Candidatus Ruminimicrobiellum ovillum, assembly GCF_002392975.1. Taxonomy (NCBI): domain Bacteria; kingdom Pseudomonadati; phylum Elusimicrobiota; class Endomicrobiia; order Endomicrobiales; family Endomicrobiaceae; genus Candidatus Ruminimicrobiellum; species Candidatus Ruminimicrobiellum ovillum. The sequence continues at coordinate 3,732 of NZ_DGIC01000007.1, read as the reverse complement.
CCGAACCATAGATACTCACATCAAAAATTTAAGACAAGCTCTCGGAAGTTGGGGAGATAAAATCAACACCATTTTCGGAAGAGGCTTCAAGTTTGTCCCCAATGTAAAGAAAAAATAAAATTTTGTATAATATATAAAATACATTTAAAACAGAACTAAGGATATTTTAATAAGATGTATATAAAAAAATTAACAGCCGTAATACTTGTTTTAAGTTTTATTGTTTTACCGTTTCAAAATGTTTTTGCTACCGGTAAAGTATTTTTATTAAATCCCGATCCTGTAACTTCCGCTATGGGGGATTCCGGTGTTGCATTAATGTCTTCATATGCAACCGGTGCGAACATAAACCCCGCTTCAACCGTAGGAGTTTACAGAACCGTTGCTACACTTGCCGTATCAAATATCACGGGAAATATCCAATACGATTACGGAAGTATTGCATTTTTAAGTTCCATAGGTGTGTTCTGCGCGGGAGTAATGTATGTTGATTATCAAACCGGAGATTATTTGGATAATGTAGGTAATGTTATAAACGATTTAGGTCCTACTTACGATATATCGGCGGTGTTAACTTATTCGTTTCCGTTAAAAAGGTTTCTTCCTACTTTTATAGATTACGGGGGATTCGGTGCGAGTTTAAAATTTATAAGAAGTTCGTTAGCCGACTACATCTCCGAAGCGGTAGCTTTTGATTTCGGAGGACTTTTTGCCGTGCCTATGGTTGAACATTTGAGTTTCGGTTTCGCTTTTAAAAATTTCGGAACAAATCAAAAGTATGTTAAGGAAAATTTTAATTTACCGCAAATGTTTACTTTAGGTTTGGGTTTTACATATGAAGATTTTTATAATGCGAAAATCGCACTTGATTTCAACAATATGAAAGATTATGAAAATTTTACAAGTATCGGTCTTTCGTTTAATCCGGTATATTTTCTTGCTTTTAGGTTTGGTTTAAAACTTGGCGGAGATTCTATTTTTAACAACACGAGATTCGGTGTCGGATTACAATTTAAAGGTGTAAATTTTGATTATGCTTTTATTCCTACATCGGATTTAAATGCAACGCATCAGTTTAGTTTAAGTGCGGCTTTCGGTAATTTTTCCGATCAAAAAAGAGCATATGAATATTATTTGGATAATCATTTCAGAGAAGCGGAAGCAAGTTTTTTTGCCAAAGATTTTGTAAAAGCAAGAGAACAGTTTGACGATATTTTGGCTGTTTATCCGGATCATGCTCCGTCTCAGGAATATTTAAGAAAAACAATAGACGAACTTGCAAAAATAGATGATTACAATTTGGATAAAATCAGCAGATATATGAAAAAAGCCGACAAAGCGCTAAAGAAAAACGATGTTGTCACGGCAGACAAATATTACAGGAAGGCATTGGATCTTGATCCTACAAATAAGACGGCAAAATACGGTATAGAAAAAGGTGAGGTTGCAACACATAACGTTAAAGTTGAACAGGAAAGAGCCGAAAACAGCGAAAGAATAGAATATTTGTGGTCAAGATATGAAAAATTTTATAAAAAAGGTGATTTGGTAAGAGCCAGAGACTCTTTAAAATATTTGCTTGATATAGATTCCGAAAATGCTTTAGCCAACGAAAAAATAGTAAATCTCGATAATCAGCTCGCAAAAGTTGCATCGGATAAAGCAAGTGAAATTTATAATCAAGGTATGAAATATTATAAAGACGGTGAATATGACGAGGCAATAAAATATTTTGAAGCTGTTATTGTTGCCGCTCCGCACAGACTTGATGTTCAAGAGTTAATTGAAAAGGCTCAAAAAAATATTCAGGAAATTGCAGAAGCCGAAAGACTTTCTGCATTGGAAGAAGAACAGAACAAGGTTAGGGGACAATTGTACGAAGCCTATAATGCAGGTTTGAAATATTATCAGAAAGGCAAACTTGAAAATGCCGTTAAGAGTTTCGAAAAAGCTAAAACTATTGCGGAAAAGTATGAGTTTGAAGAATATTATAAAAATGCCAGAAACTATATATCTAAAATCAGTGCGAACTTGTCGGAAAGATTTTATAAACAAGGTTTTGCCGCATTCAGGAAAAACGATTTTGAAGGAGCGGCAAGTTTGTATAAAAAATCATTGGAATATAATCCCGGTAACACTTCAGCTAAATTTGAGTTGGATAGAGTTGCCGACCAAGTTGCACAAAGTTTTTATGAAAAAGGTATGACGGCATACAGTAAAAACGAAATGGAAAAAGCAAGAGAATATTTCAGAAAATCATTGTATTACAGACCGAATAAGATTGAAGCACAAAGAGCTTTGGAAAGAGTAAGATGATAAAAAAAACAGTTTTATTTTTCGTGTTAATGTTGTTTTGTGTTCCGATATATGCTAAAGCTAAATTAAAAGTTTATCCCAACCCTTGGATTCCGGAATCGGGGAAATCTTTAAGTACATCTATGGGTGATGAAAAAAAACATGGTTCATATACCGCTGACGGTTGGATAAAATTCGAAGGTGTTGCGGAAGGTATTCCGGACGATCAAATTATGAGGCATGGCGGAACTTTGAGAATTTATGATATTACCGGTCATCTTATAAGATCCAAAAGGTGGACAATAGAAGATGAAAGTAAAATTCCTTTACCCGAGACGAGTCATGAACTTACTCCCAAAAAGCCTGAAGGTGCGGGGGACGATTGGTGGCCGCAGCCCGAGGATTTTCAAAGAAATTTGCATATAGTTCATTGGGATGGCAAAAACAACAATTATGAATATGTTGAAAGCGGTGTATATATTTGGATTATAGAAGAAGATAACGGCCATAAACATGATGGTAAAGTAGTTGTTATAAGATAGTATAAAATATAAAAAATAAAAAAGCAGTTGACTTTTATTTAGTTTTTATATAAAATCTTATAAACTCTCTATTTTGAGAGTTGTTCTTTTTTTAGTGTTTAAAAAGTTTTGGGGGTGTCGCATAGCGGTCTAGTGCAGCAGACTGTAAATCTGCCGGACTTTGTCCTTCGGTGGTTCAAATCCATCCGCCCCCATTTACTGTGCGGGAGTAGCACAGTGGTAGTGCTCCAGCCTTCCAAGCTGGCCATGCGGGTTCGATTCCCGTCTCCCGCTCTTTTTATTTCTATCTGAGTTTGCCGAGGTGGCTCAGTGGTAGAGCACCTCCTTGGTAAGGAGGTGGTCGTGGGTTCAATTCCCATCCTCGGCTTATTTTTATATTAAATTAGTACCAATAAAATTGGGAGGAAGAATAAAATGGCAAAAGAAAAATTTGACAGATCAAAGCCACATGTAAACGTAGGAACAATAGGACACGTTGACCACGGTAAAACAACCTTAACAGCAGCAATAACAAAGGTATTGGGCGATCAAGGCTTAGCAGAATATATACCTTACGATACAGTAGCAAAAGCATCGGAATCACAAGGAAGAAGAGACGATACAAAGATTGTTACAATAGCAGTAAGCCACGTAGAATATTCAACAAAGAACAGACACTATGCACATATCGATTGTCCGGGACATGCTGATTATGTTAAGAACATGATCACCGGAGCAGCCCAGATGGATGGAGCAATCTTGGTAGTAAGTGCATTGGACGGACCGATGCCACAAACCAGAGAACATATCTTGTTGGCAAGACAAGTAAACGTTCCGAACATAGTAGTATTTTTGAACAAATGCGATGCAGTAGAAGATAAAGAATTGTTGGACTTGGTAGAAATGGAAGTAAGAG
>NZ_DGIC01000001.1:0-30637 GCF_002392975.1 Candidatus Ruminimicrobiellum ovillum | reverse complement strand
CAGAATTCAAGATGGGCGGAATCACAGGAGAATATCCGGATTCAGATTCAGCAGCAGTAGGTCCTATTGAATTAACAAAAGAATGGCAGAAATATTCAATCGATTTAACAGGTAAAGATTTGAGCCATGTAATCGGTGGATTCTGCTTTGCAGCATCTAAAGATGATAATCCTAACGGATTTATAATCTATTTAGATGATGTTATTTATGAATAATTTTCATTAAATAAAAAAGAGGTAGAGAATTTTCTCTACCTCTTTTTTTTTATTCCATATTTTTATTTCTTGGATTTCTTTTCTTTTTTTGTTTCTTTTACAGGTGCAACTTCTGCATTAATCGGAGTATCAATATCCATCTCATCTAACTTTTTGCAACCGTGTTTTTCTCTTATGAGATTTTCCAATTCAAAAGCTACTTCCGGAGTGTTTGCCAAATACTCTTTGAACTTATCTTTACCTTGAAATCTTTCTTCCTTATATGTAAAGAAAGAACCTGCTTTTTCTATAAAACCGTCTGCTACACCGATATCTACAAGATATCCGGTTTTATCTATACCGACACCGAACATAATATCGAATTCCGCTTGTTTGAAAGGTGCTGCAACTTTATTTTTTACTACTTTTACTCTTACTCTGTTACCTAAAATTTCGTCACCTTTCTTTATTGCTTCTATTCTTCTGATATCGAGTCTTACCGAAGAATAAAATTTTAGTGCAAGTCCGCCGGGTGTAGTTTCAGGATTGCCCCACATAACACCGATTTTTTGTCTTAACTGGTTAATAAATATAATTGAAGCTTTTGATTTTGAAACTACAGGTGTGAGTTTTCTTAAACCTTGGCTCATAAGTCTTGCTTGAATACCTACAAAAGAGTCGCCCATTTCTCCTTCTATTTCGGCTCTCGGAACAAGAGCTGCAACGGAATCTACAACTATTAAATCTACTGCCCCGGAACAAACAAGTTTTTCGGCTATTGCAAGACCTTGTTCGCCTGAATCCGGTTGAGATATAAGCATATCATCTACATTTACTCCCAACTTTGCCGCATAATCGGGATCCATGGCGTGTTCAGCATCTATGTATGCTACTATTCCGCCTTGTTTTTGTGCTTGTGCCGCTATACACATTGCAAGTGTGGATTTTCCGGAAGATTCGGGACCGTAAATTTCTATTATTCTTCCTCTCGGAATACCGCCGATACCTATTGCTATATCCAAAGGTAATGCTCCCGTAGGTATGGCTTCAACATTTTCGTTTGATGTATCGCCTAATCTCATTATTGCTTCTTTACCGAAATCTTTTTCTATTTGCGACAACGCCAAATTCAACGCTTTAAGTTTTTCATCTTTACTCATTTATATCTCCTTTAATACTTATTTTTGTATATATTATACATTTGTTTGTGTTAATTGTCAAGTGTTTATTAAAAATTGTTTTTACAGAGTTCTCTGAAATTACAATATTTACAGAAAAATTCGTTATCCGTTTTTTCAAAACAGTCTTTTTCTTTGGGAATATTGTTTTCTATATCCTGCAAATATTCGTACATTTGTTTTGTTTCATCTTCAACTTGTTGTTGGAACTGTGCCAACATTTCATCCGTTAAGTTTACGGTATATTCATCGTATGCTGGGGATAAATATACAACAGTTGAAGTTATGTTTTGTGCATTTGTATTAAAATGGTAACTTGCCCATAAAGAGTAACCTATTAACTGTCTTGAATGTTTTTGTTCATCTCTTTTTCCGGTTTTCCAATCTAAAATATAAATTTTATCTCCCACCGGTATAAGATAATCCACTTTACAGTATGCTTTATAGTTATTGATTCTCGTTTCTCCGAATCCGCCCGGCTCGATTATCCAATTTTTGCTTTCCGGAACTGCCGTTTCGAATATCCATTTTAACCTTTTGCTTGTTAAAAAGTTTTCTATTATTCTGTTTATCTGAGGAATAAGATCTTGTGCGGTAACGGAATTTCTTTGTTTGTAATATACTTCGCAAAAATCTTTGCTGTTACAATATTCTTCCGCCATTTTTGCTACATATCTTAAAAAGTTTGGTCTGCTTATAGGCTTTGAGGTCTTTTGTAACCTTACGAGTAAATCTCTTATTGAATCATGAACGATGTTACCCGTTTCAAGAGCAACCGAAGTTAACGATTTCAATTTTTGTATTTTGGATAAAGGTATTTCTCTGTCGAATTTAGAATAATAAGAATAAAAATATTGTCTTTTACAATTTTTAAAAACATCGTACCTTGATACCGACCACCCCAAAACGGAAGTGAACGGGAAATTTTTAATTTTAGGTAAATTCATAACTTTATATCCTGATATAAATTTTAGTTTGGCATAAGTATTAATTTATACGGTTTTTGCTTAAAATATTTGTTTGCAACTTTTATAATATCGTCCGAAGTGACTTTAGATAACAAATCTATATATTTATCGTCGTATTCGTAACCTAATCCCAACATTTCTCTTGCGGAAAGATAATATGCTTGTCTTTCAACGGACTGATGAGATAAAAGATAAATTCCTTTAATGAAATTTTTCGTGTCGTTTAATTCTTTATCGGAAACTTTTGTGTTACATAAATCCGTCATAATTTTTTCTATACCGTTTTTGGTGATATCAACATTTTTCTTGTCCAACCCGATATAAATTTCAAAGTAACTGTCACCTGTTCTTGTAGGATAATTGGAGTTAACTTCGTAAGCAAGTCCCAACTTTTCTCTGAGTTCTATAAACAGTCTGCCGGTCATTCTTGCACCTAAAACAAGATTTATCATTTTTAATGTTATGGAATCTTCATTTAATGCATCGGGTGCATCGTAAGCATAAATTATAAATGCCTGATTAAATTTAGAATTTACAATTGTATCTTCGCCTGTTCTTTCGGGATTTTTTTCAAAAGAAACTGTCGGCTTTTCTTGTGTTAAATTCATTTGACCGAAATATTTGTTTAGAGTTTTTTTAAGAGTTGATTTTTTTATATTTCCTACAACGGTAATAACCATACCTTTGGTTGAATATATTTTGTTATAAACATCTTTTAAATCTTGTTGAGTTAAACCGGTTAAAGTTTCTTCGGTACCGCCTTTTATTTTAGAGTAAGGATTTTTTTCGTTATAAAAATCGGATATAAATTTATCTCTTGCTACGGATTTTATACTGTCTTGTCTTACTTTTATGGATTGTATCATTAACTCTTTTTCTTTACCCATTTCCGTTGAATCGAAAGCGGGATTTAAAATTATGTCGGAAAGAATTTCGCAAGACTCGTCAAAATATTGGCTCATACAATTTAATGTCCAACCGGAATAATCGTATTCAACATCAGGTGAAATGGAAGAACCTAAATTTTCTATATCGGTAGCCAAAATTTCGGCATTTCTTTTGTTTGTTGATTTATTCATTGTGTTATACAACAAAGAAGTTACTCCCGATTTTGAACTTTCTTCATTCAATACCGATATGGGAGAATGAATTTTTAAGCATAATATTTCAACCGATTTTGTTTGTTTGAATATAACTTTAATTCCGTTGTTTAAGCTGAATGTTTCCATTTTCGTTCCTCCGAAACTTGTAGAACTGAATAATATAACAGATAATAAAATTGTTAAAAAATATTTCATTTAGGGAATACTACCACCTTTGATAATTTTTCTTTTGAATAATATTTTTTCATAAAATTCTTTACATCATCAACAGTAACTTTTTCTATATTTTCCAAATATTTTTCAAAAACTTCCAAATGGTTAAACAGTTTCCAAAATCCCATCAAACTTGCTTGTTCGTTGAATGTCTGTAAATCGAACAACCAATCCGATTTCATGTTTATTTTAATTTTCTGCAACTCTTCTTGCGTAGGTCCTTCGGCTGTAAATTTGTCTAATTCCCGAATGAGAGTATCTTTAACTTGTTCATAATTTGTTTTATCGAAAATTGCCGATATGTATGCGGTTCCCGTTCCGTTAAGTGTCATAAAAGATGAATTGATGGAATATACCAACTGCTTTTCTTCTTTTAATATTCTGTTTAATCTTGAAGATTTTCCCGCGCCTAAAACATTTAAAGCAACATCGGCAACATAAATATCTTTCGATGACATATCAGGTCCCAAAAATCCTGCCAACATATATGTGTGTGCCAACTTATCATCAGTAATAAGTTCCGTGCCGGTATCATCTTTTTCTATAATGTTCGGTTCAATAAGGTTAGGGTTGGTGTTTTGGTTCTGTCCTAAAGTTTCCGATATAACTTTTTTTGTTTCTTTAATATCTATATCACCGACAACGGCAATAACCATTCTTGAAGGAATATAATGTTCTTTAAAATATTTTACTATTTCTTCTCTCGGGATATTTGCAATAACATCTTCTGTTCCTATAACACTGTTTTTGTAAGCGGCTTGTTTGTATGTTGTTGTCATAAACTTTTCAAACAGTTGAGAGTGAGGATTATCTTTATGTCTTTGGATTTCTTCTATAACAACTTTTCTTTCAGGCACTATTTCTTTTTCCGGAAACAACGGATTTGTTACCATATCGGAAAGCATTTTTATTGCTTGAATGTATCCGTCTTTTTGTATATCTATATAGAAACAAGTGTACTCTTTTGAAGTTGCGGCATTTACATATCCGCCCATATTTTCAATGTTTTCCATTATTTCGGTATTACCGGGGAAATTTTTTGTTCCTTTAAAAACAAGATGTTCTATAAAGTGAGAAAGCCCCGCTTGTTCGGGTGTTTCGTTTATTGAACCTGTTTTTACCCAAATATATACCGATACTATAGGAACCGATGTATCTTTTTTTAGTACAGCCGTTAAACCGTTTTTAAAGTTCATAAATTTAACTCCTTTAAACACATCACAATATACTTGTGTACTTAGAAATAATAATGTAATTAATAAAAATATTTTTTTCATTGTTCTTTTTTTGTAAAAACACCTTTTTGTCTTGCGATTTTGAATAAGTCTACTATCGAGTATGCCCACAAAGCCGCAAAAAATATATTAAATATTAACATAGTGTTGGGATTTTCTTCCTGAAACTTGGAATAAATGTTTTTGAATTGTTCGATGTTTTGAAAAGTTGCAACCGCTTCCAATGTTTCCTGCCCTACGGACGAAACAAATGTGCTTGCCAACATCAAAAACAGTGCCATTGCAAGAGTAATAAAAAATATTGCTCTTTTCCATTCTTTTATTATTAAGTGTCCCGCTCCGGGCCCTAATACCAATGTTACTACACTTGCTAAAAGTAAAGTAATTTTATCTTTGTTCATTTTATTTCTTTTTTAAAAGTTCGGTTGCTATTTTTGCCGCTTCAATTGCATCTCTTGAATAACCGTCCGCACCGATACTGTTTGCGAACTCTTGAGTTAACGGTGCACCGCCAACCATAATTTTTGCATCTATGTTAAGTGCTTTTTTCAAGTTTATAACTTTTTCCATTTCTATCATGGTGGTTGTCATAAGTGCGGACAACCCTATAATATCCACGTGTTCCTGTTTTGCTTTTTCTATAATTTCTTCTTTACTTACATTTTTGCCCAAATCGAAAACTTCAAATCCGAAACTTTCAAGTACGGCACAAACTATATTTTTACCGATATCGTGAACATCACCCTGAACTGTAGCCATAACAACTTTACCTGCAACTTTTTGGTTATCTTTTTTAAGTAACGGTTTTATATAACTGAAAGCAAGTTGCGATGCTTCCGCCGCCATAATAACCTGCGGTAAAAAATACTCTTTTGACGCGAATTTGTCGCCTACGACATTTAATGCTTTTAAAATAAGTTCGTTTGATATTGTTAACGGTTCTACACCGCTGTTTATAAGTTCACTGATTAAATCTTTAATATAATCTTTATCGCCGTTTATTATTGCATTAAACAATCTTTCTTTAGGGGAAAGTTTTGTTTCTTCAACCGCGGCTTTTTTTACCACTGCACCGTACTTTGCAACATATTCTTTTGCATTTTCATCTTTACCGGACAATAGGTTTCTTGCATATTCGTCATCAATTGTCCAATCTACACTCGGGTTACATATTGCCAAATCAAGGCCGGCATTGATTGCCATTTTAAGAAAAGTTGAATTTATTGTTTGTCTTGAAGGTAACCCGAACGATATATTTGATACTCCCAAAATTGTTTTACATTCCGGGAACAATTTTTTGGATTCTTTTATTGCCGTTAAAGTTTCCTGAACTTGTTTTGCGGATGAACTTACAGCCAATGTAAGATAATCGAAAATTATTTCTTCTCTTTTTACACCGAACTTGTCTGCATAAGACAAAATCTTTTCCGCTATTTTTATTCTGTCTTGCCAAGTTTTCGGGATACCTTTTTCATCTACACATAACCCGATAATACTTGCACCGTATCTTTTTGCTATCGGTAAAATCTTTTCAAGTTTTTCGGTTTCACCGTTAACCGAATTTATTAACGGTTTACCCGCGCAATGTTTACATGCATTTTCCAAAGCATCGGCAAAACTTGAATCTAAAGACAGGGGAAGATTTACTATTTCCTGTATTTCATTTACCGCATTAATAATAAGTTTTGTTTCGTCTCCGCCGGGAAGTCCCATATTAACATCCAAAATGTCCGCGCCTGCCTGAGCTTGAGTTCTCGCTTCCGATTTTACAAGTCCGAATATGTTTTGCGAAAGTTCCGCCTGGAACTTTTTTCTTCCCGTAGGGTTTATTCTTTCACCTATTTTTATAGGTTTGTTTAAAAGGTTTAAATCGATAGCTTTTGTTCTTGAAGATAACAAATGATGAGTTATCTTTTTTCTTTTAACAGGCGGCTTATTTTTTAATTTTTCGGATAACATTTTTATATATTGAGGATCTGTTCCGCAACATCCGCCCAACATATTTATTCCGTAATCGTATGCTTTTAAACAAACTTCGGTAAATTCTTCCGGAGTGCCTGGAAAAATAGTTTTTCTGTTTATAAATTGCGGCATACCGGCATTAGGTTTAAACGATATCGGTAAATTAGTATTTTCCGCCATGAACTTTGCAAGTTTTAATAAATCTTTCGGACCTACCGAACAGTTCATTCCTATAGCATCAACATCAAGACTTTCCGCCATAGCGATAAAACTTAAAACATCCGTTCCGGTAACCGAAGTTCCTTCATTTGTAAATGTCATTTGAGTAATAACAGGACCGGAATATACATCTTTTACTGCAAGTACCGCCGCTTTTAACTCTTTTATTTCGGTCATGGTTTCTATAACTATTAAATCCACACCGCTGTCTCTTAAAAGTTCGGCTTGCTGTTTAAATGTTTCGTATGCCCGGTCAAAAGAAACATTTCCCAACGGGTACAAATATGAACCTATTGAAGAAATGTCACCGGCAACAAAAGAACCTTTTTGTTGTGCATGCTTTTTTGCAATTGATACACCTGCAAAAATGATATCTTTTATTTTATCTTGGAGATTATATTGTGCAAGTTTTAACTTATTTGCACCGAAAGTGTTTGCAAGAATAATATCGGAACCGCTGTTGATATATGATGAATAAATTTTTTCTATTCTTTCGGGAAACTTTATATTCAATTCTTCGGGAGTAGATACTCCTTCCAAAAAATTATATTTTTGAAGTTCCGTTCCGGTAGCACCGTCAAGTATTAAAACTCTTTTTGCTAATAGTTCTTTAAATTCTTGTCTATTCATAGCTATATATTTTATCATAATTTTATAGTATTAGCTAAGCAACTTTAATTTTTGAATTATAACTTTGCATTTCGCTCCTTTATGTACCATCCGCTACCGCTTACATTTCAGTACACCGCAGTCGCGAAATGCTTTGTTCTAATTCAAAACTTGAAAAGTCTTGAATTGCCAAGCAACGACAACGACTGATTTTATGATAATGCTTTTTTTGTCATTCCGTGCTACGACACGGAATCTATCGAAACATTAATTCCTTATTTATGAAAAGTTTTTTTATTTTTATAGATTCTGAATCAAGTTCAGAATGACATGCCTTTTTGTTGTTTGCCGTTTAAGACCTTAAGATTTTGAGTTAGAATGAAGAAACTCAGGAATGAAGTGTATATGGATCCCGTAAGGGCATACTCGATTTCCTGAGTTTCAATATTATAACCAAAATATTAAGGTCGCTATATCTTTTGTTAAAATTTATGGCTATGCGGCGCTTAAAATACTCTTATAATGCTTAATATCATTATCTAAATTTATTGTTACTTGTAAATCTTCAAGATTGTCATCGTACAATATGTCGTTTAAGAAAGCATCAATAAAAGCAGCAATTGCAGGTGTTATTTCTTCACTGTCCTGCTCAAACAATTTTTCTATATATGATGTTACTTCGGAAGTAAATACGTCAGGAAAATCATTTTCAAGTTTTGAAAGATTGTCGATTGTTAATGATTTTTTTATTTCGTTGTATCTGTTTGCTATATTTTCTTTTTCTTCATCACTAATATTTATTTGTTTGGCCAATTCTTTACCCATATTGGATGCCGTTTTTGTGCTGATAGTCTTAGATTTTAATATTCTTGTTAATGTTGTTTTTAAAGAACTTAAAATCATGTTGTCGCTGAGATTTATATTTTTTGCATCATCGGCATTTACAGAAATTACTATTGCTTGATGTGACGGAATATTTTCAAGCCTGTCTTCAATGTTGGTTAAATCCGTAAGTTCTATATACGAAACGGGAGCTTTTTGTATCATTCCCTGTGAAGGTTCAAACTCAACAATTTCTCTTATTGTTAAATCATCTTTTTGAGTTTCAAACATAAAGGTCGATATTCCGTACTCATTATAAATTTGTTCCGCTTCTTCTTGTGAAGAAATTTTAACGATAATTTCTAATTTTGCAGATTCTAAAAGAGTTTTAAATAATATTTTGTTTGCTGCCATTTCTGTTGAAGAAAAAATGTCACTGTCGATTATTATTTGACTGCCGTTCAAAGAAGTGTCCTGTAAAATTTTCGATAACTGCTTAAACGGTATACTACCTACATAATCGTAAATTTGTTTTGAAAACATTACAGATTCTATATCATCAAGTTTTAACAAATCTTCAATAAAAGAAAGCCCCAATTCCATAAAAGTTGAACTTATACAAGCAAAACCTTCGTTTTCCTGTGACAAATGATAAGTTATTGTATCAGGTAATACATTGGAGTCTATAACAATATTTTTCAAAGTAACATTGTTTTTCGGTGATGCTATTGTAGACTTTATATATTTTGCTGTCATTTCTATTATCTCTTGTTTACTTGCCTGCGGGCAATATGCCATTATTAAGTTGTCTTCCGTGTTGTAATATATTCTTAAATTTCTTCCGTTAATTGTGTATCCGGAAACTTCAAAGCCGGGGCCATGTATTTCTTTTTCACTTACAAATACGGATAAAATATCTTTGTTTGGTTCTATATCATCTATATCATCATAATAAACTACATTTATTGACTTTGAATTTTTGAAATGATCTTCTTTCAATAAATCGGTAAACATTGTCAATACATCAAGTGTGAAGCTTGTAATAGCCAAAGCTCTTTTTACCGGTGCTTCCAATACTCTTTTTACATTTTGGAAATAAGAATCTCTTGTAATAACGGTTACTTTTTGTGAATGCATAAACGGTTGCGGATTATCCGAAATAGTTGAAGTTAAATTCTTGGCTTTTCTTTTTAGTAATCTTAATTGTGCATCATTTGCGGTTATTAAGAATTTAATTTCATTGGGGGTAAAATATATCAATATTTTATCATCTTTTAATAATCCGTTTTCGCTTCTGTTGGATGTTATTGAATATCCATACTGTTTACCTTCAAATTCAAAAGTTTCGTTGTTAAACAACAGTTCGTTAAGTTCTTTTGTTCTTGCATCACCTTTAACAAGTATTGTATCGATAAGATGATTTATAGACTCAAAATCTTTTCTTATAAGTGCTTCCAACACTTTTTTCTCATCAAACAGTTTTGTGTTGAACAGTGATATAGATTTGCTGAGTGCAAGAAGTTTTGAATAAGATAAATCTATTTCTCCTCCAAACATAAACATCAATATGAAAAACGACAGTGCCTGCATATTTAAGTCGTCTACTCTTAAAATTTTGGTTATACCATCGTCTTCAAAAGATATTTCGTTTGCTAAAGTGTCTATGATATCGAAAGTTTCTATTATTTTTTCTTTTGGAAAAAATTCTTTAAATTCATCTTGTTGTAAAATAGCTAAGATATCTAATGCTTGATCATGTTCGTCTTTTTTACCTAATGCAAAATCCGACAATATTACCGCAATTGTCAGTGCGTTATCTGCAATGTTGTTTAACGGACTTTGTTTTATTGCGGTTGTAAATACGGATTCCGTTTCTCTTATTCCTTTTCTTTGAGAATAAGCTTTAATAAATAATGTTTCAAACAGATATGCATAAAATTCGTGCAATGTGTTTATAAGATTTGTATTTCCGTCAACACCTCTTAAAAACAGTTCTTCATGTCCCAACTCGTGAGAAACTGTTTTTAGTATTTCTATAGTAAGAGCGTTAGGATCATTTTTGTATCTGTTTATTAAATCGCGAGATACGGCAATATTGTGGTTGCCGTAGTTTGCACCGTAGGTAAGCCTTTGTAAAGAAGCAAAGAAAATTTGTGCCGATAAAATATCCGTGTTCATTTCAGGATATATTGAAGCAACAATGTTTGCTATGTCGTGTGATATTATATTTAATAATCCGTTAAGATTATCTTTTTTATACTTTATCTGTTTTGCAAAATTTTCCATATTTGTGAAATTTTCTTCGGCTCTTGCGTTTTCATATAACATTTTTTGTATAAAGGCGGGCATTTGTAAAGCCGTTTGTATTTCTACCCCATCCAAATTATCAAGTTGTTCGGATACAACATAGTTTTTTATTTCTTCATTAAAAGAAGAATTAAAAGTAAATAAATTGTTCCTTATGAGATATGTGTAAACATCAATTAAGTTTTCATATATTTGTTGCATTACGGAATGGTTTATATTCGCAGAAAGAATTCTGAAAAATTCTATGCTTGTAAATTCTATATTCGGATTTTCCGCAATAAACATTAAATCTTTAATTTTGTTTTTAAACAGTTCCGTATCTCTTACACGGTTACGTGCTAAAATTTTATCTATTGCGGTATCTGTTTTTTCTTGCTTTGATAAATGTTCATCGTATACTTGTTTCAAATATTCTAAAGGTTTTGCGGCATTTGTAAATTTTTGTAAATCGATTTCAATGTCATCTAAATTGTCTATATTAACATAAAAATCAAAATTTGCATTTGCTTTAAATTCGGAATTAAATTTCTTTTCTAAAGATCTTAATATAATTAAGTTTGTTAAGTATTCGGAATATTTTGATAAACCTATTTTTTTCAGATATTCCGGGTTTATATAAATAAGTTCTTTTCCGTCAGGCATTGACATTCTGTTAACTTCTTTTTTGAATGTAACCGAATATTTACTGAAAGGCGGATATTTAGACATTCTTTCCAAATCTTCGAAACACATATGAAGCTTTTCAAAATCGTTTACTCTTTCTTGTTTTGTTGAGCTGTATTGTTGTAATACTTGTAATCTTACAAGTTCCGTTAAATAGTAAAATTCTCTGTCTTTACCTTCAATAAGATTACCGTCTTTATCGAATATTTCATTTATTACTTTTCTGCTTATATAAACGGGACTTTCTTCCGTATTTCTTATAAAAGTTTCTTTGTCTGTGATAAGAATGTTTTCAGGTAAATCCACATTGAATAATTGTTGTAAGATTTTTGCTTTCATTTCTTGAGGTTCGTCAAGTGCCGTTTCAAGTTTCATTGTAATTGAATTAGGTAAAAGATCTCTCATAAAATAAGAATCTTTTTCCAAAATATCCAATATTTTGTATGCTAATGAAATATTATCAATTCTAAAAATATCTTCTTTCATAACTGTTTTACAAACATTTAATATAACCAAAATTTCTCTTTCGTTTAAAGGTCTGCCTTTAGCATCAATAACGAGTTGTAACAATGTTTTCGGTAAAGAATGTTCATCTCTATCGGTAATATTTTCGTAAGTTACCGGTAAAAACTTTTCGGTTTTGATATCCGTATCATTGAATGCCGTTGTCGTAAGCAAGCCTAACGAATAAGCGAACAATTCGTGAACGATTGTTGATTTATATTGAGAAAATCCTTCGGCTGTGAACAAAATATGGCCGAGTTCGTGAGCTGCAACATTTAAAAAACTTTCATCGGCAGGATTAATTGCAATATTTTTTCCGTTGCTTACACCTGAAGCAATTCGCCCTGAAAATATCATTATGTCTTTAGTGTTTTCAATACTTAATAATTCTTCATATCCCTTATTTTTAAGTAATGTAAATGTTTCTTGTAAAATAAGTTTTAATAAAGCATTGGTTTTCTTTTTGTTTGGTAAGAAGTATTCCATGGTAAAATCGTTTCGTCTTCTTACTATTGTTGTTGTTGCTTCATTAAATAAAATTTCTTGTATAAATGCAGGTAGTTTGAAAAATAATTCTTTAGGTAAATCTGCTACTGATTGTCTGTCTGCGGCAAAATCTTTTATTTCCGGGCTTGTTATACCGGTGTTAAAAGAAATGCCGTAATCTCTTACAAGAGTTACAAAAAGTTCGGTTAGTATATCAAGAAACTCTTCCAAATCGTTGTCTGCTTTCAATATTTCTTTTGTTATATCTATACTTTGATATACACTCGGATTTAAAATTAAATTTATAACAGAACTTAAATTTATAACTTTGTTGTGCTTTTGTAAAATTTGGGGAAGGACTTTATTTATTGCTGTATATATATCGGAATTTGTTTGAATTATACTAAAACGGCCTGTGGAAGAATTATAAATGAAGTTAAAAGTTTTTATGAAAAAATCTATAAGTTGTTCATTAGGAAGGTTCTCTATATTTTCTTGTTCTTTTAATATTTTCAACAGCTTTTCAAGGTGTTCTTTGTTGAATGTTATATCTCCCAAATCACAATATCCTTTAAAATCAATAATATCTTTTATTATTGTATCTGTTAAATCTGTTATTTCTTTCGGAAGAGTTTTATTCTTTAACAATATGGTTCTTGTACCTAAAATTGTGAAAAATATTTCATCTATAACATCATACATATCCGGTGTTATATTTAAAACCTTACTTAGTTTTTTTTCATATATTTTTCTTATAATACTTTTATATTCTTGTTTATCTATTTTTGAAACTATAATTTTGTCGGTTATGAAAGTTTCTATATCTTGTGCTGTTCCGGTCAATAAGACAGCTGCAAAAGATTCAATTAACAGATAATCACCATCAGCTTCATTCATTGTGAATACTTTTGTAAAATTTACAATATCATTGAAATATTTATTTATAATTTCCACCGAATTTGAATTTACTTTTTTTGCAAATTCCATAAGGATAATATAAAAAACCGTAGAATAAGATAAATTTTTAAAATTATCGTCGGAAAATACTTCTCTGACAGTTTGTGCCAAGTATGTTAAATTTTCCAAACTCATTATCTTTCCGTCTTTTCCTAAACATCTGTTCAAAATTTTTATAAAATTCAAAGCCGCTACATGTACATCTTGATTTTCTTCCAAAGATTGAGAATCTTTTGTTAAGTTTCTGTCTATTGTATCAGCAAACATTTCATCTAAATCAATCGAGAATTTATCATAATCTCTGTATCCCTGTTCTTCGGAAAAAGATGCCTTTAACATTTCGTTAAATATTTGTGCGAATAAAAGACTGAATATAAAAGAATGAGTTTCGTGAGCGAGATTTTTAGTGCTTCCCGAAGGATGAAAATCTTTCATAAGTAATAACATTTCATGTGCGAATTCATGTCCCATACTTTCAACCAATGTGCCATATTGTAAATGCCTGGAAATACCTATTAGTCCCTGATTTAAACTTATTCCTTTAGTGTTTTCGTTATCTAAGGAAAAAGCCGAAACTGTAAGGTAAGTTAATGCTTTTGAAATATCTATAAAGTTAAGCAGATAAGGTTTTGAAGCGGAATTAAATGTTTTAAAATCGAAATCTTGTGCGAAAGATAAAATTTCTTTTATTATTATTGATATTAAGCCGCTTATTTGTAAAGAACCGTCGTAATATTTTTCCAAAAATTTGGTTTCAATATCATCAATAACTTTTTGTTTGGCTTTTTTTATTCTTCTTTGTATTTGTTTTTCGGATTTATCGTTTTCATATAAAACAGACTGAATAAAACCCGGCAAATATCGTGCCGTATTTATATCTATGCCGTTAAGAGTTTTGTCTGTTCTTTTATTATTTTGAGCTATTTCATTGTTAACATATTCTTCTATATCTGTTCGTTCAAATCCGTTTGAAAAATGTACATTTAAATTTTCTACAAAAAATACTAAAGTGTTTATCATTTCTTGGAATATTTTGTCTTCTGTCGTTAGAAAAAATATATTAAAAGGTTGGTAACGATTTATAATGTTTAACAAATTAAGTAACAGTTTTAAGCCGGAGTTACCGTCTTCGGAAATTATATCTTGAGTCAATACAGACAAATCTTTACCTAAACTTTCATCTGTGCCGGTAATATCGGAATTAAATGCTGCATAACCTTTTTCTTGTTCTATAGTAAAAGGTTGTTTGTTTATTGTTACTGTAAAAGAAGTTCCGTTATCTGCAAAATTTTCTTTAAAAATGTTTTTGCATATTTGTTTTATTTGGTCGTAGGGGACTTTATTTTGCAATCCTGCCGATATCAATATTTTGATAAATGCGGCATCCGGCATTTGAGAAGCAATCGTAAATGCTAAAGTTTCTTTACTGTATTGCAAACTTTCTTCGTTTATTACATTGTTATAAATATTTGAATTATTGTTTAATGCGGCAGTGTTTGGGGTAACCGATATAAAAGAAATGTTAGATTGTTCCAACAGTTTACTTAACCCTTCACTATGGTATCCGCCCGTTATGGCTACTATAACATTTTTGCCGTTTGGGTTTTTGTTTAAAGTATCTTTTATTTTTTCTAAAAATATAAAATTTCTTTCGTTGTTAACCTGATAAAAAACTTTCGAGTTGTCTATATCTTTTTTTATATCGTTAAGTTGGTTATAAACTACATATTTCGGATACAATTTTTCGAATTTATCTACAGATTTGTTGAAATAGTCACAATCTTTTGCGGTTAAATTGTTTGTTAGTGCACTTTCCAAATATACATAAAAATCGTTTAAGAAAGAAATTTCGTATTCGGTGGAATTAAAAGATAAAGAACTTTTAATATTGTTTATTATTAACTGTTCCTGTTTTAACACATTTGCGAGATTTATGTTTTCGGACTTGGTTTGGTACTGTATCATAAGGTTTATGTTCGGATACTTTTTTGCTAAATTTATGTTTTTTGTAGAACAGAATCGGTTTATGTAGTTAATTAAATTTTTTGTGTCGCCGGTCACATTTAAAAAGTTTTTGTATTCTTGTATCGTTAAGTTTTCTTTTATGGTTGCCAAAACATTTTGTATTTCTTTAGGAAGTTTCTTTTTATTTATTTTTGTTTCCAATGCCAACATGTCCCTAAACAAATACAAGTCGGGATAATCTTCTTTTTGTAAGCTTATTAAATTGTTATACTTGTTTGGATTTTTAGATATTGTATCAACATAATTTATTAATGCCGAATAAAAGTGTAAAGTGTCGATTTCTTTTGTTTTATAACTGTTTATAAGGTTGGAAAAGTTTTTGCTTTGTGAATTTACAAACCTGTTGCTTAAAATGGTTAAATCTTTTTTTATGCTTAACAACTTTTCTTTTACAAAATCGGTATCGTTAATCATTAAAGATAATCTGTTAATGTTGTCTTGGTGAATCTTTTTGTTTTCAAGACCGTATAAAGGAATATTTTTTGTATCGTTTAAAACAAAATATTCCGTTCCGGTTAAAATACCCATATTAAGTAATATATCGGAAATTTCCGTTTGAGTTGCTTTATCCGGATTTTGTAACCGGGAAACATCAACTTTATCGCTTGCACCTTCCAAATATATTGCTTTTATATCATTTTTTTCGGACAACTGTTTAAGTATGGAATATATGTTCTTTTGTACCTGAGAGTTGCCGTGAAGATCTTGAATGTTTATAACAACATTTTGTGGATCTTTTATGTTTGAATATGTTACCGAGCCCAAATTTTGTTCCGATAAGGGTTTTGTAACATCTGCGGGATATTGGCAATAGATTATATCGCTGAAAGACAACGATACAAAACATATTGCCGTTACTAAAGATATAAACTTTTTTATATTCATAATAAAACCGCCAAATAAGTTAATAAAAAAATAAACTTACTCTATTTTATAAGTATAGCCGTTTTATATATAAATATCTATGAAATTAAGACTGTTTTTGAATTCCGAATATTGCCGAAACGGATTTTCTCGGTACCATTTGAAAAGTGGGGGATAAAGTTATACCTATTTTTTCCGCACCTAACCACTGCAAAAAATCTTTTTGGTTTTGTATCGGCCAATCTCCGTATCCTGGTGAAAATCTCATTGTTGTAGGTCCGAACTTTTCTTTTACATCGTTACAAATATTTCCTACCAACTCTTCTATTGCCACCGAACCTACGGAATCTAAAATAAATGCGGGCATAATTTCTTTTTGTTCCAGGAAAAGAGAAATTTTTGTATCAATGGAAAACCCTATTGTTGCTATAAGTCCGCAAACTTGTTCCGAATTTTCCAATAATCTGAAAATATCTTTACTGGTTATACGAAAATCGTCTAAAAATATGTCGTTATCTTTTATTTTTTTTGTTGCCATGGATATGGCATATTTCGGTTGTAACAACTTTTTTGCCAAATCTATTGTTTCCAAAATGGAAGTTTCTATTTTGGTATCGATTTTTGTTCTGTACTTGTTTGCACCCATTCTTACAAGCACATCTTCATAATCAATTTTTAAGTTTACAATTTCGTTGTTCATAATTAACTTTTAAAAGATTTTGTTATTGCAAAAGTTTTTTTACCTTTTTCTACATGTACCACTATTTGTTCCTGAGAAACAACATTCGATGATGAATCCAAATATTTAATATTTAACGTATGAATTCCTTCCGGTAAATATATTCTGCTCATATTTATTTGTTCCGGTAAAGTTCTCCAGGACCTTTTATCCGCTTTTTCGATTAAAGAATTTGCAATGTTTAATACACTGTTGGTTAATATGCTTAGCCCGTAAGTATCTTTGTTTTCGTGTTGTCTTACCTGGTCTGTAATAACTTTTGAAAGAACATATCTGCCTACGGCTCTTGCTATTGTTTTTGCATATACCGATGAAGTTTCGTCTTGCAAAGCATTTATCAACAAAGTTCCGATATCGCTTGCTTCATAACTTTTGTATTGCAAACCGGTTTCTTTGTTTTCGAAATTCAGTTCTTCCACAATGAAAGACGAAATTCTGTTTTCATATCTTTCATATTGAGGGAAAGCGATTTTCAGGTAACTGTCGGAAATACCTGCCTGTACTGCCGATATTACTTTTTGTGCTTTTTCCTGTTCGTCGTTTTCAATTTTTGCGGATGTAAAATACGGCCATGCTTTATAGAAAGACATTTCCGTTATATGATCTATTTTTTTCGGTGATAAACCGTTATAGTTTACTATTATAACTTCGCCGCCGTTACCGTTTTGTACGGGAACAGACACGGAATATTGTTCTTTTAAATCTTTAGCTTCCTGCGAAAAACCTAACTTTGTGTACAAATAATATAAACTTGATATTAAATCTTTCGGCGGTTCCAAATTGTATTCGTTGGCATGTTCATAATTTTTTAAAGCGAGTTTATAAGATACGAGTGCATCGTTATAATATCCCGCATTTTCGTAAACTATTCCCATAAAATATCTTATAAACGGGTCATCCGTATAAAATGCTTTTCCTTTACTGTCTGTAACTTGTTTTTTCAGTAAGTTGTCGAACTGTCTTGCTTCAACTACTGCTTCGTTATCTTTACCTTGCAAAATGTAGTTTAATGCACAAAAAACATTTACATAAGCCATTTCGTAAGGGTTACCGTAATACGGAATTACATTATCGTTTGAAAATAAAGATACGGTTCCAGCGGAAATACTTTTTGTATAGTTTTCATCGTATATCTGTTTTGCCTGTTCGAAAACGGCATTACTTTCTTCATACTTTTTTGATAAATGTTTTAAAAAACCCAAATCGAGATAATATAACAGTTTGTTCTTGTTTCCGTAAGATTTTTCCGATGAAGAAGTTAAACTTTGTGCCTGTTCGGTATGGTTGGTCATCATGTCTTTTTCAAGTTTTGAATAGTAACTGTTCAAACTTGAACATGAACACATTATAAAAATAAAAAGTGTTAATAAAGAGTATAACTTTTTCATTAATGTCCTTTAAAAGAATTCGTTAACAAAAATCTGTTTCTGTTCTTTCTTATTTTTGTTTTAAGTTCTTTTGTTTCAACTGTCTTACCGTTTTCATCTAAGTATCTTATTATTATATTATATTTTCCTTTAGGTAAACTCAATGTTGCCATATTTACTTGTTCCGGCAAACTTCTCCAGGATCTTAAATCTACTCTGTTAAGTGTGTTGGATCTTTCTTTTACAGTTCTGATTTTGTCTGCCGTATCTCTGTCGAGTCGTTCCAACAACCTTATTTTGTTGTTTTTACTTAAATCTCTGTCGTTTAAAATGTCTTGCTTTTTTTGTTCGTAATGTTCGCGGATATATTCTATTTCTCTAAAACCCGAAACATATTTGTTTATTCTTGAATAAAATACTGACCTGTAATTAGGTTCCGGCAAATGTTTTTCCAGTATTGCCGCAATATCCGTTACAAGATAACTTTTCGAATGATACTTTTTGGTGCCGTCTTGTTCGTCCGTTGCTTCGATTTCAAAAGATTTTATTCTGTTATAATATTCCTGATATACGGCAAATGCGGCAGATACTTCATGAACATTAAATTCTCTTTCCACCTCGTATCTGTACATGTTGTTTGTTTTGTAATAGTTTGCCCATGCGAAATCAAAAGTTAAAGTTACAACTTCTTCAACTTTTTTGGGAGCAAGTCCGTTATAGTTTACTATAAACAATGTTCCGTTATCGTTGGTGTACAGTTGTTTTGCATAAGGATAAGTCTTTCTTAAACTTTTTGCATCTTGTTCAAGCCCGTAATGGCAATAAATGGTATACAAATTGTTCACTAAATCTTCCGGAACTTTCATGTCGCAAATGTTGTAATTGGCATAAGCTAAAAGTGCCAGCTTGTAAGATACCATCGCATCGTTAAGGAATCCTGCATTTTGGTATATAAGGCCCATGAAATATCTTATGAAAGGATCATCTTTATACAAAGCTTTCTTTTCATCTATTTTTATTTTATTAAAAAGATTATTAACCTGTCTTGCTTCAACGGCGGCTTCGTCTCGTTTGCCTTTAAGTCTTCTTGTTTTTAAATAGTTTAATGCACAAAAAAAGTTTGCATATGCCATTTCATAATTTTCGCCCAAATAGTAGCTGGGTAACAATGTATCGTCATTGAAAAATGTTGAAGTGTAATCTTTCATTGAATAAATGTATTTGGCTTTTTCGAAGGTTTCGTTACTTTCTTTATAATTGCCGTTCAGGTGATATAAAAGACCGAGTTCCAACGAATATAAAAGTTTGTTATATTTATCGCAATTTTGATAAAATTCCGAAGCAAAATCAACAGCACCACTTATATTTTTTTGTTCTATAAGTGGTGCTAATGTATTATGAAATTCGTTTACTTTTGTCGTTGCACAAGAAGTTAAACTTATGAATATTAACGATAGTATAAAATATTTAACTTTTTTTAAGTGCATCAGTTACTTATGCTTTATATTTGCTTTTTCCTACAACTTTTTTAATTTTCTTTTGACCTATCCAAACTTTTTCGTTTGTTTCAATGTCGATAAGTTCAAGTTCTGTTTGATAATATTTCAATGTTGTTTTTCCTGCTGCATCGGTTATTGTGTTTATTTGACCTTTCAACATATAATCGGCACCTAATTCTTTACCGAATTTTTTTACTGTTGCAGGATCCGAAAAATCTGCCTGGTCCATTCTTTCTTCTCTTATTTCTTCTCTTTGATCTTTAGATGCAACAAAAGATGCTTTACCGGAATTTAAAAGAGCGATTTCAAGATCTTTTGTAAATGTTTCAGTGCTTATGTGTTCATCGCTTTTGTTCAAAATTGTTCCGACAATAATTCTCGGCTTAGCTTGTTTTTTCATCATGAAATTTTCCAACCAAGGTTTTGCTAATGAATCATTAATCATTTCTTCCGCAACAAGTTTGGAATCTGTATCGTTCCAGTTACCGCTCAAATCAATTTGTTCGTTTTCGTCTACTCTTGTAACTTTCGGTGTTGAAGAGCAAGAAAACAATACTACTGCAAAACTTAACAAACAACCCATCAAAAATAATTTTTTCATTTTAACTCCTTATTTATATTTTATTTTTCTTAATATTATATTTTATTATTATACTATTTATTAGTAATTATTATCAATAAATTAAATTTGTTTGAAAATGTGCAAATTATAGATTATGAATCTAAATATAAAATTTGCTAAAATATTTTTAACTTAATATTGAATGTTTTTTGGATTCTGCGAAAGCAGAACCGCTTTTGTGAAAGCAAAAGTAGTTACCAGTCCAAAAACAGTCGTCTTTAAAAGCAAATCAAATTCATTTGTTTTGTTTTTAATTTATACTCTTTGCCCTTCGGGGCAAAGACGGCGGCTGTTTAGGTCGGCTGGTAACTGCCTAAACAGTCGTTTTTATTTTGTTAAAACTTTCCAAAAGTAAAAATATTTAATTATTAAAACAACTTAATAAATTGTTTTTGGAATTCTGTGGAGAGCAGAACCGCTTTTGTAAAACAAAAGTAGTTACCAGTCCAAAAATAGTCATGTATTAATAGACATATCGTTTGATATGTTTTCTACTCGCTATACCTATGTCCAAATATTTATGGCTATTTAGGTTTGGTATCTTACCTATTTAGCCGTTTTTTTATTTACAGAATGTTCCTTTCTCTGACCCTTTCCAAAAACGAAAGGGAAAGATATGGCAAACAAAATAAAAGAGCAAGGAAAAGTATATACTCCTAACTATATTGTCAAAAACATTTTAAATCTAGCAGGATACAAAGGTAACAATATATTAAAAAAACATGTAATAGATAATAGTTGTGGAGATGGTGCATTCTTAAAAGAAATAGTAAGAAGATATTGTGATAATTTTTTGAAAAATAATAATGATTTAGATTTGTTAAAGAAACATTTAGAAAAATATATTCATGGTATAGAAATTGAAAAAGAAGAGATAGAAAACTGTAAAAAAAATCTAAATATTATAGCAAATAAATATGGAATAAAAGATGTTAATTTTGATCTAAATTGTGCAGATGCTCTTTTAGTGAATAAATATAATAATTTAATGGATTTTGTGATTGGAAATCCACCATATATAAGAGTTCATAATTTTAAAGAAAAATATGCTGATTTTAAAAATTTTATGTTTTCGCAAGAAGGAATGACTGATGCATATTTAGTCTTTTATGAATTAGGCATAAAAATGTTATCAAAGAAAGGAATTTTAGCATATATTACTCCTAATTCTTTATATAACAGTTTAGCTGCAAATATTTTTAGGAAGTTTTTAGTAAATAACAAAAAAATATCAAAAGTTGTAGATTTAAAACACTTTCAATGTTTCAATGCAACAACATACACAACAATATTAGTATTGAATAACAATATTAATAAAAAAGTGGAATATTATGAGTTTGATGAAAACAATTTATCATCAAAAAAAATTTCAGTTTTAAATTATAATGACTTTTATATAAATAATAAGTTTTATTTTGGAACGCCAAAATATTTAAAAGAAATAAGAAAAATATTAACTTTCAAAGAAAACAAAAAATATTTTGAAGTAAAAAATGGCTTCGCTACTTTAAATGATAAAGTTTTTATAGGAAATTTCGATTTTAAAAAATTTACCATTCCAATAATAAAAGCATCTACAGGTAAATATTTCAAATGTATATTCCCTTATAAAAAAGATGGCTCCCCAATACATTACGATGAAATAAAAAAAGATAAAAATTTATATGAATATTTTGAAAAAAGCAAACATATTCTTAAAAAAAGAGATATTGAAGACGATTATGCTTGGTGGTTATTTGGTAGAACACAAGCAATAAAAGATGTATATAAAAGCAAAATTGTAATTAACTCATTGATAAGAAATATTAACGATATAAAAATATATCCTTTAAAAGAAGGTGTTGGTGTATATAGTGGTTTGTATATACTTACATCTGTAGATTTTAAAACTGTTCAACAAATATTACTATCCGAAGATTTTATCAATTATATCAGAGCATTATCTAAATACAAAAGTGGTGGTTATTATACATTCTCATCAAAAGATTTGCAGTTATATCTTAATTATAAATATTCGAATATTATAGGAGATATCGAAAATGAACTTTTTGACAATTATTAAAAACTCTTTTCTTAAATGTTTAGAAACACATGAAAGAAGTAATGAAAAATTAAAAATTTTACATGGGGCTATAGCAAGAGATATCAATAATAAATTAGGTCACGATTATGATATATGCTCATTAGGCTTTTCTGACAACAAAGAAGAACATATAGAGGGTAGATACATTAATAAGAAAGTAGATATAACCATAAAAAAGCAAAACGAAGTTGTTGCAGGTATTGCAGTAAAATTTGTTATGAGTAATTATTCTCAAAACTCAAATAACTATTTTGAAAATATGTTAGGCGAAACAGCTAATATAAGAGCAAACAATATTCCTTATTTTCAAATATTTATATTATTTCAAAAGATGCCTTATTTCGATAAAGATGGAACAATAAAAAAATGGGAAGAAATAGGAGAACATTATATAAAAAAATATGTTTTATTATCTCAAGATAATATTGATAAATATCAACATACATCAGATAAAATTTTATTATGTTTATTAGATATCACAAGAGACGAAAATATAGAAAATAAGCAAGATTATAAAGACTATTATTTACACAATGATTTTAATATTGATTTTTCTGTAACAGAATATGATTTTGGAAATAATGTAATATATAATAACTATGATTTGTTTATTGATAAAATTTATCATAAGATATTATCAATTTAATTTTATATGAGATAGTTGTTGTCCTTCAAGACCTTAATATTTTTTTATTTAAAGAAAAATCCGTTTCGCAAAAAATAATTAAAATTTATTTGGTGATTATACAATCTATTTATTATAATATTATTTGGTAAGAACATATATTAACAATATTTGTTTGCTTATGCTTTTTAGTTAACTCTGGCAGAGTTTGGTTAAGAAGAAAAGGAGAATAAATGGATATAATAATTTATGCACAGGCACTTGAAACAAATGCTCCGGCAGACGTTTATTATAAGGATAGATATATAGTTGAAAGCATAGATGAAAAAATCGATTTAAGTCAATTTTTTAAAGACACATATAGCAAAACAGATATGATAGAATTCGAGATATTTGATTGTTTAAAAGAAAAAAAAGTTTGGGCAGAAAATATAGATAAATACTTGTATTTATATGTTTTAAGTGAAGAAATAGATCCTGATGGGGAACATATACCTATAATAATTCAAGCATATCGCGAAGATGCTGATAAAATATTTGATGCATTGAACGAATTTTTAGAAAGAAGTCACAGACACATTACCGAAGAAGCCAGAAAAAATATAAAAGAAGAAATAAAAAATTTTAAAAATGATAATAGAACAGACTTGTATTTTTGGGCTTTAGCCTTAACACTTGTTTTTGCTTTTGTTTTTTCTATGATATACAAATTCATACTGAAACATTAAATTAAAGTTATTTATTTGTATTTTTTTATCGTTTTTATAGATTCCGGATCGAGTCCGGAATGACAAAGTTTTTTGTCGTTGCCTTTCAAGACCTTAAGATTTTCGGTTAGAATAAAATAAAAAAAACGGGAAGAGTTTTTCTTCCCGTTTTTACATTATTGTTGTTATTTGCTCTCAAAGGATTTCAAAATTTTAAATTATAACAAAGTATTTGCTGAATGAAGTGTACATAAAAGAAAGCGATAGCGATTGGTACTCGATTGAGGCAAATACGAAGTTAGAATTTAAAAGAAAAATTCGTTTCGCCAAAAAGATTATTTTATAATCTTCTTGAACTTTCTCTTCCCTGCCTGCAATATCATCCCATTCTTTATTTCAATTTCGGTATCAGCCGTCACCTTCTCATTATCAACTTTCGCTCCGCCCTGTTCAATCAATCTTCT
Organism: Candidatus Ruminimicrobiellum ovillum; assembly: GCF_002392975.1. Classification (NCBI taxonomy): domain Bacteria; kingdom Pseudomonadati; phylum Elusimicrobiota; class Endomicrobiia; order Endomicrobiales; family Endomicrobiaceae; genus Candidatus Ruminimicrobiellum; species Candidatus Ruminimicrobiellum ovillum. The sequence continues at coordinate 6,222 of NZ_DGIC01000001.1, read as the reverse complement.
TGCTTCATTTTTACTTGCAACCATTTTAGATACAAACAAAAGTTCGGACAATTTTATTTTATCTTTATCGCATTTAAATTCTTCAATTTCGGTAGGCAAATCTTTATTTGCAAATATTTTATTAAATTCTGCTTTAGCATTTTCCGCAGCTTCTTTACCCCAATATCTTTCAACGATAATTGAGCCGAGTTTCATTTTGGCTTCTTTCGGGTGCATTTGTTTTATTTCGTCTAAATTTTCCTGCGTTAAAAGTTCATAATAGAACATCATAAGTTCGTCCGATATAGACATTAACTTACCGAACATATCCTGAGGTTTATCGTTTAATGCAATATAGTTGTTATAAGATTTTGACATCTTTTTAACACCGTCTGTTCCTACAAGTAAAGGCATAGTTATAACAACCTGCGGTTCCTGCCCGGCATCTCTTTGCATATCTCTTCCTAAAAGAAGATTAAACTTTTGATCGTTACCGCCAAGCTCAACATCCGCCTGTAAAGCAACCGAATCGTATGCCTGTAACAAAGGATACATAAATTCAACTATACTTATAGGAATATCCGCTTTAAATCTTTTTTCGAAATCGTCTCTGACAAGCATTTGTGCAACCGTATGTTTGGATGCTAATTTCAAAAGACCTTCTATACCCAACGCATTTAACCATTTACTGTTAAAAACAACTTCCGTTTTTTCTCTGTCCAAGATTTTGAAAACCTGATCCTGATAGGTTTTAATATTTTTCATTATTTGTTCTTCGGTCATCATGGGTCTTGTTGCCGATCTTCCGGAAGGATCACCGATTCTTGCGGTAAAATCACCGATTAAAAATACAATCTGGTGACCTAAATCCTGAAACACTTTTAATTTGTTTATAATAACACTGTGCCCCAAATGTAAATCGGGAGCGGTGGGATCAACACCTAACTTTATTCTTAACTTTTTACCTGAAGCAAGTTTCTTTGCCAACTCTTCTTCGGATATAATTTCGTTTGTTCCTCTTCTTATTAATGAAAGTGCATCTGTTAATGACATCAATAATTACCTCTTTTCTTCTAATCTTCTAACCCTCAAATCTTCCAATCTTTTAGATGGAAAGTTTTTGTATCAACTTATAAGTTTCTATATTAAATTCTCTTTTCAAGTTAGGAAGTTCGCTAAAAGGTGTAAGTTTTATTCTACCTTTTTCCAAACCGATAAGAATATTTGTTTGATTTTCTTTTAACAATCTTATGGCTTCCGCACCGAAAGCAGATGCCAAAATTCTTTCTCTTGCGGTTGGTGTTCCGCCTCTTTGAATGTATCCTAAATTGCTTACTTTTACATCAAGTCCCGTTTTGTCTGCTATTTGTTTACCGAACTCGAACGAGTTTCCGCAACCTTCGGCATAAGCAACTATCAACGAATTTTTTCCGGAGACACTTGCTTGTCTGAACTTATCACACAATTCTTCTATGTCCGGTTTAACTTCGGGAACTACTATAACTTCGGCACCTGATGCAAGACCTACTGCCAAAGTTAAAAAACCGTGATGTCTGCCCATAATTTCCACAACAAATATTCTGTCGTGACTTTTTGCCGTATCTCTTATTTTATCTATTGCATCAACGGCAGTGTTAAGTGCGGTATCGTAACCGATAGTTTCTTCCGTTCCTACAACATCGTTATCTATTGTTGCGGGAAGATTTACAACTTTTACACCTTCTTTACTTAAAGCTTCACCTGCGGCAAGTGAACCGTCTCCGCCGATAATAACAAGACTGTCTATATTTAAATCGCTTAAAATTTTAATTGCTTTTTTTCTGCCGACTTCCGTTTTAAGTTCGGGACATCTTCCCGTTCTTAAAATTGTTCCGCCTTGATTTATTATTCCGCTTACACTTCTTGCGGTCATATTTATATAGTCGCCATCCAAAAGGCCGCCGAAAGCTCTTTTAAAACCTACCATTTCAAAACCGCAATATATACCGGTTCTTACAACGGCTCTGACTGCAGCATTCATTCCGGGAGCATCACCGCCGGCCGTAATTATACCAACTCTTCTGTTAGCCATAACAAAACCTCCGCTACATTATATATATAATGTATATAATGTTGCTTATTTTACAAAATTAAATATTAAATTGTAAATTGCTATAGGCAATTAATCAGAGTAATAAGCGAAACGGATTCATTTTTTAAATTATAACTTTGTATTTGGCTCAATCGAGTACCAACCGCTATCGCTTTCTTTAAGGAGTTACTAACCGATAGCAGTGCCAAAGATTGCGAGATGTTTTTTTTGTTACAAAGAGGCGGAGCTTTGAAGTAATAGTTGATACTATTACAAAAAGCTACAACGAATTTGTAATAAAAAAGAACCACAAGATTTAGTACTGATATTGGTTAATAACTCCTTCGGTACACTTCATTCGCCAAATACTTCGTTATAATTTAAAATCTTTAAATCCTTTGATTGCAAACAACGACAAAAGAGGAAAAGATATTTGGATAGATTCCGGATCAGGTCCGGAATGACAAACGAAACAACAATTTATAATTTACAATTTACAATGCAGGTAAAAATTGCTAAACAAGTTTTGACAAATATGAGTTGATTTTTTATAATAAACGAATAGTAAAAATTCTTTGTAAAAAGGAGAAAAAATGAAAAAAAGTTTATTGGCAGTATTGTTGGCAGTAGCACTTGTAGCACCGGTGTTTGCAACCGAAAAAGGAGATATGGAAATTGTAGGTAAGTTAGGTTTAAATTTAACACCGAATGTAGCAGCAAGTGGAGATGTATCAAAAAAGGGATATTTTAGACCATGGACTTTTAAAGATACGGATGAGGATACAAATATGTCCGTTTTAATCGGAGCAGAGTTCTTTTATTATTTAAACAAAAATGTAGCTTTGGGTTTTGGTATAAACAATAATTTTAATGCAGAGTTAAAAGATCTGACAGTTGGTGATATGAAATTTGAAAGTGAAATAGGATTTACAAATTTTTATTTTGCAGTAAAACCTAAAATAGAGATGCAGTCAGAAATTTTTAACAGCATATATTTTGTCGGGCAATTGGGGTATGGTATTCTAAGATTTGATAGCGATTATGAAGGAGATAAACTTTCGGAAGCAGATGGTAACGGACTTTATTGGGGAATCGGTGCGGGAACTGAAATTTATAAAAATTTTATAGTTGAATTGCTGTATTCGGTTAACTATGGTTCAATTAAAGCTGTTAGTTATATGAATGGTAAAGCAGATTTAACATATACAACTCTTACATTGAATGTTGGTTACAAATTTGCAATATAGTTATTGCGACATTATCTTTTAATTTTATAATTTCTAAAAAAGCGGAAAGAGTCAATCTTTCCGCTTTTTTTACATAAATTGCTAATTGTTGTTTTGGTATTGACTTTAAAACAAATTTTAGATATAATACAAAAACTTACATAAGTTTTTTTTGTAAGAAATTATATGTTTTATCGTGCATGTATAACGAAAAAAATCGTTATGCATTGCATATTTTTGTTATTAAAAAAAACAAGAAAATATTTATGTAAAATAAAAAATATCAGGGAAAGAAAATGGCTAGAGAATTTTCATTAGAAAAGATTAGAAACTTCGGTATTGCCGCTCACATTGATGCCGGTAAAACCACAACGACAGAAAGAATTCTTTTTTATACCGGAAGAACTCACAAAATCGGTGAAGTTCATGAAGGTGCTGCAACAATGGACTGGATGGAACAGGAAAGAGAAAGAGGTATTACTATTTGTTCCGCTGCTACATATTGTAAATGGCAGGATATGCAGTTTAACATTATAGATACCCCGGGACACGTTGACTTTACGGCAGAAGTAGAAAGATCTTTAAGAGTTCTTGATGGTGCAGTTGTTGTATTCGATTCCGGAAACGGAGTTGAACCGCAATCTGAAACCGTTTGGAGACAAGCCGATAAATATAATGTACCAAGAATCGTTTTTTCAAATAAAATGGATAAAATCGGTGCAGACTATTTCATGGTTATAGACCAAATTAGAGAAAAGTTAGGTGCAACACCTCTTACAATGCAAATTCCTATAGGTTCAGAATCAAATTTCCAAGGTGTTGTTGATTTGGTTCAAATGAAAGCTTATATATGGCACGGAGAAGAATTAGGTGCAAAGTTCGATATAACAGACATTCCTGCAGATTTAGTAGATAAAGCAAAAGAATTAAGAGAAAAAATGATAGAACTTATAGCAGATTACAGCGACGATGTTATGAATTGCTATATGGAAGGAAAAGAACCTACAATCCCTCAAATTAAACAAGCAATAAGAAATGCAACACTTCAAATAAAATTAATCCCGGTTTTCTGCGGGACATCATTCAAAAATAAAGGTGTACAACCAATGTTGGATGCAGTTTGTGATTATTTGCCGTCACCTTTGGACAGAAAAGATATGCACTGCATAGATGCAAATACAAATGAAGAAACTTCAAGACCGGCTGACGATAATGCTCCTTTCGCAGCTTTGGCCTTTAAGATACAAGCAGACCCTTTTATAGGAAAGCTCACCTATATTAGAGTTTACTCTGGAACTTTGCAAAGCGGTTCTTATGTATTCAATCCTGGCAAAAACAGCAAGGAAAGAATTTCTCGTATCGTAAGAATGCATTCAAACAACAGAGAAGAAATTAAAGAAGTTAGAGCAGGTGATATTGCAGCAGTAGTTGGTTTGAAAAATACCGGAACAGGTGATACACTTTGTGATGAAGCAAAACCTGTTATCTTGGAATCTATGGAATTCCCGGAACCGGTTATTTCGGTTGCAATTGAACCAAAATCAAAAGCTGATGAAGAAAAGTTGGCTAATGCTTTATCAAGACTTGCAGAAGAAGATCCTACATTCACGGTAAGAAGTGATGAGGAAACAAACCAAACCATTATTTCAGGTATGGGTGAACTTCATTTGGATGTTTTGGTAGACAGAATGAGAAGAGAGTTCAATGTTCAAGCAAATGTAGGTAAACCTCAGGTTGCTTACAGAGAAACAGTTAGAAAGACATCTGAAGCTGAATCTAAGTACATCAGACAGACTGGTGGTAGAGGTCAATACGGACACGTTATTATAACATTGGAACCGTTACCTCCTGCCAAAGGTTTTGAGTTTGTTAACAAAATCGTTGGTGGTGTTATTCCGAGAGAATACATACCTGCAGTTGAAAAAGGTATTAGAGAAGCTTTAACATCCGGTGTTTTGGCAGGTTATCCTGTTGTAGATGTTAGAGTAACTTTGATAGATGGATCTTTCCACGAAGTGGACTCTTCCGAAATGGCATTTAAGATTGCCGGTTCTATGGCATTTAAAGATGCTTGCAAAAAAGCAAACCCTGTTATTCTTGAACCTATAATGAAAACAGAAGTTATGGTTCCGGAAGATTACATGGGTGATGTTATCGGTGATTTGAACTCAAGAAGAGGAAAAATTATCAGCATGGAACCTGTAAACAAAATCGAACATATTAAAGCAAATGTTCCTTTATCTGAAATGTTCGGTTATTCAACAACATTGAGATCGTTAACACAAGGTAGAGGAAATTACAGCATGGAACCTTCACACTATGAAGAAGTTCCAAAACAAATTGCAGATAAGATTTTAGAGAAAAAGGCATAAAAATTACCGATGGTAATTTTGAAGTATAGATGCATAGAAGTATAGATGTATAGAAAAAAAGGAAGTTTTTAAAATAAAACAGGAGAAAGAACAATGGCAAAAGAAAAATTTGACAGATCAAAGCCACATGTAAACGTAGGAACAATAGGACACGTTGACCACGGTAAAACAACCTTAACAGCAGCAATAACAAAGGTATTGGGCGATCAAGGCTTAGCAGAATATATACCTTACGATACAGTAGCAAAAGCATCAGAATCACAAGGAAGAAGAGACGATACAAAGATTGTTACAATTGCAGTAAGCCACGTAGAATATTCAACAAAGAACAGACACTATGCACATATCGATTGTCCGGGACATGCTGATTATGTTAAGAACATGATCACCGGAGCAGCGCAGATGGATGGAGCAATCTTGGTAGTAAGTGCATTGGACGGACCGATGCCACAAACCAGAGAACATATCTTGTTGGCAAGACAAGTAAACGTTCCAAACATAGTAGTATTCTTGAACAAATGTGATGCAGTAGAAGATAAAGAATTGTTAGACTTGGTAGAAATGGAAGTAAGAG
>NZ_DGIC01000008.1:0-82917 GCF_002392975.1 Candidatus Ruminimicrobiellum ovillum | reverse complement strand
AACGGGCTCGGTTTTTTCTCTTTAAAAGAATCCCCGCCATAGATATTTGTAAAATATTTTGAAAGTCCAAGTGTTTCTAAAATTTGTTTTGAAAATCTTTCGTCTTTGTTGGATAGTAATACTTTTTTTTGAGGAATTGTTGAAAGCATATCCGAAACATTTTTGTACGGTAAAGTTTTGTCCGTTAAATGTTTGGAATAGTTATCTTTAAACATTTTAACGGCCGTATCAAATTCCTCATCTTTAATGTCCGTTAAAACTGCTTTTACGAGTGCGGTTATTCCGCTACCCAGATAAGAAGCAACCTTATCTACGGATAGCGGACCAAAACCATATTCATGCCTTACAAAATTTACGGCATCCGTTAAATCGTATTTGGAATCTATTAATGTTCCGTCTAAATCGAATATAACAAGTTTTATTTTACTGTTTAAAACCATTTAATTATGCCGGGAATATATTCAACTTTATCCATATATTGCGGAACTATTCTTACGGTGTAACCGCAATGTCCTACCATTCTTGTAGGAGCTTCGATTTCATATATATATGTTCCGTCTTGTTCTTTCGAAACCATTTTCATATTTTCAAATATTTCATCGCTTAACACATTTTTCGTATTCAAGTAACCTTCATAAACTTGAACAAAAACATCTTCCGGAGCAATACCTGCCAAATTAACTCTGACTCTGATTTTTAACGGTTCACCTATTTTAATTGTTTTTGAACTTGTATTATCGTCTGCACTTATAATGGAAACCCTGTTCCAGTTTCTTTCTATATTACTTTGCCAATCTGCTTTTTTCTTTGCAAGTTCGTAGTTGTTTTCTTTCATTTTTTCGGTCAATTCCATAGACGGAACATAAAATTTTCTTGTATAATCTTCAATCATTCTGTTTGTATTAAACATAGGTCCTACTGTTTGCATACAAGCTTTCATTTTTGTTATCCAGCCTCTCGGCAAATCGTCTTGACCTCTGTCGAAGAATAACGGAATAATTTCTTTTTCCAACATTTCATATATTGATCTTGATTCCATTTCGTTTTGATATTCCAAATCGTTATAAGTATCCGTTGAACCTACAACCCAACCGTTTTCTCCGTTATAACCTTCACACCACCAACCGTCAAGCACACTGAAATTTATTGCGCCGTTAACCGCAGCTTTCATTCCGCTGGTACCTGATGCTTCCTGCGGTCTTAAAGGATTGTTCAACCAAATATCCACACCCTGAACCAAATAATGTGCAACGTTCATATCATAATCTTCCAAGAAAACTACTTTATATTTCAAGTCGGGATCGGAAGTTAAAGCAATTATACTTTTTATAATTTCTTTACCTTTATCATCTTTCGGATGAGCTTTACCTGCAATAATTATTTGAACGGGTTTTTCTTTGTTTGTAAGTATTTTTTTAATTCTGTCGAGGTTTCTGAATATTAAGTTACCTCTTTTATATGTAGCAAATCTTCTTGCAAAACCGATTGTTAATGCTTCAGGATCCAAAACTTCATCCGCATAAGCTACCATATGTTTTGAAAGTCCTCTTCTTTCCAACTGAGCTTTTAATCTGTTTCTTGCAAAAGATACAAGTCTTTCTTTTCTTCTTTCATGACTTCTCCAAAGTTCGGCATCGGGAATATCCGCAACTCTTTCCCACAATGTCTGATCTGAAGGTTCGTCTATCCAATCGTCTCCGATATATCTTTGGAATAAACCTGCAAATTCGTAAGATATCCAGGTGTTTGTATGAATACCGTTAGTAATGTGTGTAATAGGAATTTCTTTTCTTGGAAGTTCCGGCCAAACATTTTGCCACATTTCTCTCGATACGGTTGCATGCAATCTTGACACGCCGTTAGCTTTACCGCAAGCTTTAAGAGCAAGAATCGTCATTGAAAAATCTTTATCCATATTTTCAACTTTCAAATCTCTGCCTAAAGCCAAGAATTGTTCTCTTGATAATCCTAACTCTCTATATAAACTTTCGAAATATGTTGAAACAAGTTGTGAAGAAAACACTTCATTACCTGCAGGAACTGGAGTATGTGTTGTAAACACACAGTTTGCTTTAACAACTTTTTGTGCCTGCTCGAAAGATAATCCTTTGTTTTTCATCAACATTCTCATTTTTTCCAACAACAAAAATGCGGAATGTCCTTCATTGATATGTATTACGGAAGGATCTATATTTAAAAGTTCCAAAACTCTCATACCGCCGACACCCAACAACTTTTCCTGTTTAATTCTCATTTCTTTATCGCCGCCGTAAAGTTCGCCGGTAATTGTTCTGTCTTCAGCGGAATTTTTATCAAAATCCGTATCCAACAAATAAAGTGCAACTCTACCTACCTGTATTTTCCAAATTCTTGCAAATACTCTCGGTGAATGCGGTAATGATATTTCTATCGATAATGCATTTCCTTTTTCATCGGTCAAAAGTTGCATAGGCATACTGTAGAAATGATTTACTTTATATTCTTCTATCTGCCAACCGTCGATACTTAAATGTTGTTTGAAGTATCCGTTTCTGTATAACAAACCGATACCTACCAAAGGAAGTCCCATATCACTTGCGGATTTCAAATGATCTCCGGACAAAACTCCGAGACCTCCCGAATATATAGGCAAACTTTCATGAATAGCAAACTCCGTGGAAAAATATGCAATTTTTTTATCTTTGTATTCAGGGAAAGTTTTATCGAACCATGTAGGAACAGACATATATTTATCGAGTTCCGCTTTAACTAATTTCATATGTGAAATAAAACTTGTATCGTCTGCAAGTTCTTCCAATCTTTCCTGCTTTACAAGTCCCAACATTGCTTTCGGGCTGTGATAAGATTCTTCCCATACATCTCTGTCCAATCTTCTGAACAATTCCACCGCATCACTGTTCCAGCACCACCACATATTTTCCGAAATTGTTGCCAAATCTTTTAAGCTTTCAGGCAACGAAGGTGTAACTACAAAACTTTTCGCTTTTATCGCCGTAAAAGTTTCCTGATTTTCGTTAAATAAATCATTGTTTTTCAACATACTCTATATCTCCTTATAACAACTCTCTTATTATAACTTTACATATGCCCAAAACATTAAGGCAAGACACAAAGAAATAAGTTTTAATTGCCAATTATTTAATATCGCCTTTTTTATGTTTTTAAATTTTATTTTTTTCATAATATAGCCTTTTCGGTATATTTGTTTGTTAATACTTCCAACAAATTTTCACTGCTTACTTTTTCTATTTCTCCGTCAACACAAATCGATATATTACCGGTTTCTTCCGATACCACCAAAACTATAGCATCGGTAAGTGCCGATAATCCTATACCGGCTCTGTGTCTTGTTCCCAAATGTTTAACTTCTATTTCGGTACTTATAGGCAACACACATCCGGCAGCTTCTATTTTTTCATCTTTTATTATAACGGCACCGTCGTGAATAGGTGCTTTTGTATTAAATATCGATAACAACAATTCATGTGTTACTTTAGCATCCAATTTTATACCTGTTTCCGTATAATTTTTTAATCCCATATCTTTTTCAAGAACTATTAAAGCTCCCATTCTTATTCTGCTCATTTCTGTAGCGGCTTCAACAATTTCCGATATAAAATTCGATTTTATCTTTGTTCCCACAAAAAATAATTTACTTCCTATTTTAGCAAGAGCATATCTGATTTCCGACTGAAAAACAACTGCAAGTATAACAACCGCGGCAAGCCAAAACCTGCTCATAAGCCACGATAAAGTTTTTAAATGTAAAACATCCCTTGCTATAATGGTAATGGCAACAAGCACAATAAGACCTATAACGATTTGTATTGTTCTTGTTCCTTTAATAACAAGCAATATTCTGTAGAAAATATATGTCAATATAAGGATATCCAAAATGTTTACAATATAAACATTCCATATATGCGACACAAGTTCCATTATATTCCCCTTATAGAATTAACAACTTTTAAAGCATTAACGGTTTCTTTTACATCGTGCACCCTTAAAATATCGGCACCATTTATAACAGAAACAATATTTGCAATTGCCGTTGCAAGTTGTCTTTGACTGAAATCTTCCGTTCCCAACACTTTTGCCAAAAAACTTTTATTGGATAATGCCATAAGAACCGGAACATTTAAAGATTTAAATTCAAACAACCTTTTTATTATAAGCAAATTATCTTCAACAGTCTTACCGAAACCTATACCGGGATCAATAATTATTGACTCTTTATTTATCCCGTTATCCAAAGCAAAATCCAACTGTTTTGATAAGAAGTTAAATATATCACTTAATGTATTATTATATCTTATATTTTGTTGCATCGTCAAAGGGTTTTTCTTCATATGCATCAAAATTACGGCTGCTTTATTTTTTGCAACGATTTTTACCATGCTTTTATCTTTATATCTCAGTGCATAAATATCGTTTATAATATCCGCACCTTCGTCTAAAGCTGCTTTTGCAACTTCGGGTTTATACGTATCTACGGATACCGGCATTTTTGATTTTTTCCTGAACAATTTCAAAAACTTTTGTATTTTTTCCGTTTCTTGTTTAACCGGGACAGGTTTTGAACCCGGTCTTGTAGATTCCGCCCCCACATCAATAATATCGGCACCGTCTTTTTGCATTTGTAAAGCGGTTTCTACCGCAACATTTATATCTTCTATACCGTTTTTAAAAAAAGAATCGGGAGATAAATTTATTATACCCATCACAAGAGTTTTGTTTAATGCTATTTTTTTATTTGCACAAACTATTTGTTTTAATTGAAAAGAATTTATATCCGATATTTGTTTAGATAAAAGTTTTAAGCCGAACGGCTGTTCTTTAATTTTTGAAGTTAATTTTTCTATTTGGTTTTGGTTGGCACAGATAACAATATTAGATTTACCTTTTTTAAATAAAGACACATCTTTACTTACGGCAACATCACATCCGCAAGACAATGCTTCTTGTTTTAAAACACTTGCTGCTCTGTTATCTATATCTTCCACTATGAAAGAATTGCCGACAATTTTTTTTGCAAGTTTTTCATAAACATATTCATCGCATTTTGAACTTGCAACAATTTTTACTGCATCTTTTATGGTATCTGCTTTTACTTTTTTTACAATCATCTTCTTACAATTAGTAATTAAAAATTAGCAATTAGTAATTCACAAAATAATCTTTTAAAATCTCAAACAAAGGTTTTTTCCTTTGCAAAAAATCTAATTATTAGGTTTTCTTCCGAAAACTTTTAAACCTTTAAACCTTTCAACCTTTCAACTCTTTTAATTATTTCAACAATGAAAGGGCTTCGGATCTTGTTCTTGCATCTTTTAAGAATATGCCTCTCATTGCGGAAGTTATCATTTTCGCTCCCGGTTTTCTTACGCCTCTCATTGTCATACACAAATGTTCGGCCTCTATTACAACCATTGCACCTTTAGGTTGAACGGTTTTCATTATGGTATCGGCAATTTGTTCGGATAATCTTTCCTGCAACTGTAACCTGTGAGCAAAAGCTTCTACAACTCTAACCAATTTTGAAACGCCGACAATTCTGCCTTTTTTCGGTAAATATGCTATATGAACTTTACCTGAAAAAGGTAACAAATGATGTTCGCACATTGAATAAAGTTGTATATCTTTAACGATAACTATTTCTTCATATTCTTCCGTTTGATAATGAACCGAAATTATATTATCGATATCTTCGTTGTAACCGTCAAAAAACTCTTCATAAAATTCCGCTACTCTTTCTGGAGTTCTTTTTATACCTTCTCTCTTTGTATCTTCCCCGAAAGCTTCCAACATCATCGATACCGCTTTTTGAAATTTTTGTTTGTTAAATGATTTTTTTGTTTTATTTTTCTTCATTGTTATTTTCTTCTTTATTATCTATTTTTGCAAACAAATCGTTCTGAAAATTTTCTGTTTTGGTTTTTCTTACTTTTTTTACTTTTAGTTGTTCTTCTTTTTTATCTTCAACTTTTTCTTCTTGTTTAGGTTCTTCAGTCTTAGGCTCTTCTTGCTTTACGGGTTCCGGCTCAGCTTTAATTTCCGGCTCTTTTTTCTCTTGTTCAACAGGAGCGGGAGTTTCTTCTTTTTTAGGTTCAACATGTATAGGTTCCAACTCTTGTCCTTCCATTATCTTGTTAACCTGTTCACCGTTTAATGTTTCCCTTTCTATTAAAGCTTTAACCAAATTATCTAATTTGTCTCTGTTTCCTTCCAATATTTTTTTTGCTCTGTTTTTAGCTGTCGTAACTATATTTTTTACTTCTTCATCAATAAGTTCTGCCGTTTTGTTCGAATGTTTTTGTGTTCTTGAAATATCTCTTCCCAAAAATACTTCTTCACTGTCTTTTTCCAAAGCAAGTGTACCTATTTTATCGCTCATACCGAATGCAGTAACCATTTTCGTAGCAATTTGTGTTGCTCTTGAAATATCGTTTGAAGCTCCCGTGGTTATATCGCCAAACACAATTTCTTCGGCTACTCTGCCGCCCATAAGTATTGCAAGTCTTGCTTCGATTTCGGATTTTGAACTTAAAAATTTATCTTCCAACGGAACCTGTAATGTATATCCCAATGCTCTGCCGCTTGCCATTATAGTAACTTTATGAACAGGATCCGTGTTCGGAATCATTTTAGCAACAATCGTATGTCCTGCTTCATGATAAGCAATAATACTTTTTTCTTTATCCGAAATAACTCTTGATTTCTTTTGAGGTCCCGCCATTATTTTATCTATGGCTTCTTCAAAGCATTTCATTGTAACGGTTTCTAAATTTTTTCTTGCTGCAAGAAGGGCCGCTTCGTTTGTAAGATTAGCTAAATCCGCACCTACAAATCCCGGTGTTCTTCTTGCCAAAACTTTTAAGTCTACTTCTTTATCCACTTTAATATTTTTAACATGAACTTTTAAAATTTCTTCTCTGTCTTTTAAGTCGGGTGTATTAACTACAACTTGTCTGTCGAATCTTCCCGCTCTGAGTAGTGCCGGATCCAACACATCCGGTCTGTTTGTTGCAGCTATTATTATAACACCTTCTTTAGTATCAAATCCGTCCATTTCCACAAGAATTTGGTTTAATGTTTGTTCTCTTTCGTCGTTACCGCCGCCGAGACCTGCACCTCTGTGTCTTCCCACCGCATCGATTTCATCTATAAAAAGTAAGCATGGTGCATTTTTTCTGCCTTGTTCAAACAAATCTCTGACTCTAGATGCACCTACACCTACAAACATTTCCACAAATTCCGAACCGCTTGAAGAAAAGAAAGGAACGCCTGCTTCACCTGCAACCGCTTTTGCAAGCAAAGTTTTACCTGTTCCCGGAGCACCGGCAAGCAAAACCCCTTTGGGAATTTTTCCGCCGAGCTTTTGAAATTTTGAAGGATTTTTTAAGAACTCGACTATTTCCTGTAACTCTTCTTTTGCTTCTTCACAACCTGCAACTTCTTTAAATGTTATTTTTTTACCGTTATCCGCAAGCCTTGCTTTACTCTTGGCAAAAGTCATTGCTTGTTTTCCGCCTGCAGACATTCCTCTCATTATCCATAACCAGAAAAGTATTAAAAGAATTATCGGTCCCCAACTGAAAATCAAAGGACCGAGCCACCCGTTTTGTGCTTTACCGGAAAATTTTTGTACATTATTATTTTCCATATCCTCAACAAGTTTAGGATCTTCCAACGGAATTGTTTTAAACTTTTTTTGATTACCTTCCTTATCCGTAAACTCACCTTCTATCAATTCGGGAGTAACGACAGCATTTATAATTTTGCCTTCTTTGACGCTTTGTTTAAATTGGGAATACGGCATTTCCTCTATATTGGATTTTTTTGTAGAATTTTGCATAAATATCAACAATATAGCAGCCAAAACTATCCAAAAAGCAAAACCCCAAGAATCTTTTTTCTTCATTTTCATAAACTACACACCTCTTTATATAACACCTATGTATGGCAAACCTCTGTATTTACCGTCATAGTCTAATCCGTAACCGACAATAAATTCATTGTCTATTTCAAAACCGAAATAATCTATTTTGATATTTTTAAACTTTTCAACTTTTTTGTTTATTAAAGTGCAAATTTTTACACTGTTTGCTTTTCTTTTAATAAACAAATCTTTAACATACGAAAGTGTCCTTCCGCTGTCGCAAATATCTTCTACAAGCAAAATATCTTTACCTTTTATATCTTCAACAACATCACACAAAAATTTTATTTTCCCCGACGATTTTTTACCCTTGTATGATGCAACTCTTATAAAATCTATTTCAAAATCCACACTTAATTTTCTTATTATATCACTGCAAAAAACCACACTTCCCGACAAAACAGACACTACAACCAACTTTTTGTTTTTGAAATCTTTGTTTATCTGTTGTGCAATTTTTGTTACTTTATTTTTTATTTTGGTACTTGAAATTAAAACTTTTATCTTTTTCATTATTTTTTCAATATATTTTTATCTTTAAATTATAACGAAAAACAACATATAAATCAAGAACAAAACGCGAAACGTTTTGTTGGTTATAGGGTGATAAACTTTTTGCACAGCAAAAAGTTGGTGAATGGGTGAATGGAAAAGACAAAGACAATTAGTAATTAGTAATTTCGGTGTCCTTCGGACAAATATTTTATAGATTTCGGATCAAGTGGGTTGATTGACATAAAATATAAACTATAAGCTTTAAGCTCTAAGCTAAAATATTTTCAGTATTGCAAACTTAAGATATTCCGTTTCCGGCATAGATATCAGTATAGGATGATCTTTTGCCTGAGTTGAAAGTTCCAAAAATATTGCTCTTTTACCTGCTTTTGAAACTGCTTCCTGCAACATTTTTTTGAAATCGCTCATGGATAAATGATGTGAACATGAACTGGTAGCAAATATTCCGCCGTTTTTTAATAATCTTATGGCTTGCTCGTTAAGCTTTGCATAATGTTTGTAACCGGCATGAAAATCTTTTTTACTTTTGATTAGTCCTGGCGGATCTATATTAACAACTTCATAGTTTTCCGCTTGTGCCTGATGCGAACATATGTATTCTTGAGCATCGGCAACTATTGCATTAAAATCTTTGTATCCGTTAGCTTCATAATTTTTGTTTGCCATTTCAAGAGCAGGTCTTGAAGAATCTACAAATATAACTTCTTTTGCTCCGCCTTTTAAAGCATTTAGTCCGAAAGAACCTGTATGTGTAAAACAATCCAACACTTTTTTATCTTTACAATACTTTTGGAACAATTTTCTGTTATCTCTTTGATCGAAGAAAAAACCTGTTTTTTGTCCCGACTTTATGTTCACGTAATATTTTATATCGTTTTCTGTTATTAAAATATCGTCGGGGATTTTACCGGAATATATTTCGTTTTCGCCGGACAAGTTTTCAAGTTTCCTTAAATGGGAATCGTTTCTTACCATTATTCCTTTAGGTTTTATTACTTCTTGAACTGCATCCAATATATCATGTTTATTGTTATCCGCACCTGCACTGACAAATTGTGCAACGCAATAATCTTCGTACTTATCTAAAACGAAACCGCTTATATCATCACTTTCCCCGTAAACTACTCTGAACGAGTTTTGGTTAGGATACAATTGTTTTCTTAAATCGTAAGCTTTTTGTATTCTTTCTTTCCAAAATCTTGTATCAACAATTTCATTCTTTCTTGATATTAAACGAAAAGCAATTAAAGAGTGAGGATTATAAAAGCCTATACCGATAAAATTGTTGGAACTGTCATAACATTCCACAATTTCACCTATCTGCGGTTTGGCAAAGACATCTTTTATTTCATTGGAAAATACCCATTGATGTCCCGACTTTACCCTTTTTTCTTCACCTTTTTTTAATACTATGCTTTTCAATCTATACCTCTATACATCTATACTTCTGTCCCTCAATTTTTGCTTTGCAAAATTTTAGTATACCGGGAACTGTTTGCAAAGTGCCGTAACTTCTTTTTTAACTTCAGCTATAACTTCTTCGTTATTTATATTTTTCAACACTTTAATTATCCAATTTGCAATTTTGATAACTTCGTTTTCTTTCATTCCTCTTGTCGTAATTGCAGGTGTTCCGATTCTTATACCTGAAGCTATCATAGGCTTTGCCGGATCGTAAGGAATTGTGTTTTTGTTTGCTGTTATTCCTGCTTTTTCCAATGTTATTTGTGCATCTTTACCTGTAACATTTAAAGGTCTTAAATCTACTAAGAACATGTGTGAATCCGTTCCGCCTGAAACTATTCTTAAACCGCCTTCTGCCAATGTTTTTGCAAACACTTTAGCATTTGCTGCAACTTGTTTTTGATATTCTTTAAATGAAGGCTGTAATGCTTCTTTAAATGCAACTGCTTTTGCTGCTATAACATGCATTAAAGGTCCGCCTTGTACACCGGGGAAAACAGCAGAATTTATTTTCTTTGCCAAATCTGGGTTGTTGGTCATAATGATACCGCCTCTCGGGCCTCTCAATGTTTTATGTGTTGTTGTTGTAACTACATCCGCAAAAGGAACCGGTGAAGGATATACTCCCGCAGCTATAAGACCTGCATAGTGAGCAATATCTGCCATAAAGTATGCACCTACTGAATCAGCTATTTTTCTTATTCTTTCCCAATCCCATATTCTTGAATATGCACTTGCACCCGTAACTATCATTTTAGGTTTACATTCTTTTGCTATTTTTTCCAATTCATCATAATCTATAACTTCCGTATCTTTGTTTACTGTATAAGGAACAATTTTAAAGAATTTACCTGAAAAGTTCATCGGATGACCGTGAGATAAATGTCCGCCGTGATCCAAGCTCATACCCAAAACGGTATCTCCGGCTTGAAGCAATGCCATAAATGTTGCCATGTTTGCTTGTGCTCCGGAATGAGGTTGAACATTTACAAATTGGCATCCGAACAATTGTTTTGCTCTTTCTATAGCCAAAGTTTCTACTTTATCTACAAATTCGCAACCTCCGTAATATCTTCTTCCTGGATATCCTTCGGCATATTTATTTGTCAAAACAGAACCTTGTGCCTGCATAACGGCTTTTGATGTATGGTTTTCAGAAGCAATAAGTTCAATATTATTTTCTTGTCTTTGATGTTCTTCTTCAATAATGTTTGCAATTTCCAAATCAACTTTCTTTAAATCTTCCATGTTATACTCCTATATCAAAAATTTTATTATAAATTATCTTATGATTATATAATATTTACAGCAAAAAAAATAGGAAGATTTTTATTCTTCCTATTTTTAAATATCTTTAACAACGAGATCCCGTATCAAGTACGGGATGACAAACCTATTTTTCACTAATTATTAATTACTAATTACTAATTTCTAATTGTTTTATATGTATTCCAACAGTTTCTTACAATCCAAACAGCCTTTTCTTATAACAACATACGGGAACTTCACCATATCTATAACCGTTGATTCAAACGAAAATTCACATTTACCGCCGTCAACTATCAAATCTATTTTGCTGTCAAAATAATCTATCGCGGTTGCTGCGGTTTTTGCACTGTCTTTACCTGAAACATTTGCCGATGTTGTCATTAAAGGAATATCATACTTTGCCATAATATCCAAAAGTATTTTACAGTTCGGTATTCTTACACCTAAATTGTCTCTGCCGCCTATCAACATTTTACCAAGTTCGGTGGTAGGCAAAATTAAAGTTAATTGTCCGGGCCAAAACTCCATTACGATTTTATCTATACCTTTAGGAAATATAACAAACTGTTTTAATGTTTCAATGTTGTCCGACATCAATATTAAAGGTTTTCTTGCTGCCCTGTGTTTAAGTTTATATATTTGTTTTTGACCTTCAAAATTAAACACACTTGTCATTATTCCGTAAACGGTATCCGTAGGCAACACAACTATACCTTTGTTTTTCAAAATATCGTTTGTCGTTTCTATAATAAATTCGTTACTTTCTTTTTTTGTACTTATTATTTTCGTTTTCATTTTACCTATTCTATATTAAATTCTTTCGGACCTGCAGAAACTTCTTTTGCTATCACTTCTTCTTGTTTTATTTTACCTTCGGTTTTATATTTTGAAAGTTCTGCACATATCGATCCAACGGGAATTTTGGATTTCATTTGTACCGGCATTTTTCTCTCATCGTTTGTTACCCAAACTTTCAGTTTACCTTTAGCTTTAAATATTCCGGCATCTTCTCTGAGCATAGGTTGTAATATTAAACAATCAAAAGTTCCCGCTTCAACTTTAACTGTTTCTCTGCCTATAACCTTAGTTTTTAATGGCCATGTATCATCACCGGAATGAGCTTCAAAAACATATTCTTTCCCTACTTCCAAATCCATGGTTCTCATAAAATATAAAGAAGATATTACATCCTGTACCCATTGAACGGTATCACCGTATTTCATTGTTCCGTCATCGTTTCTTGCAAATCTTGCATTTTGGTGATTAAAATCAAGCTGCTCAAACTTTTTCCAACCGCCTTCGGAAATGTTGGTAAGATATCTTAAAGAACATAAACTTTCGGTATCTATCCAAGATTGGTTTGTATCTCTTACTTTAAAGAAAGTATCGAAAAACGGAGCGGATTTTGCTTCCGAATATATATGATATGCTGTTCTTCCGTTAACATCTTCTAACCCTTTAATTTCCAATGTTCCTTTCCCTACTTTAACGAATTTCCAATAAACATCGAAAACCAAATTTTCTTTTTCCGGCAAGTTACCGCTTAATTGTCTCCATTGAAAATCGGGACTATACTCAAAAAATTCTTTTGTTGCGGAAACATTTGTGTTTTTTTGAGCATAAATAGGTAATGTTATAAGTACCGCCATTATTACAAATTTAATTTTTTTCATAATCATTTTTTATAACCTCCACCGTTTGACTTAAACTTCTTACGATTGCTAAAGGTTTTTGTTTTTCATCTTTCACTTTTGCGAACTGCTTTTTGCCGTGTCCCGTAAGAACCAAAATTCCTTTCCCGCCGAAATTGTAACCGAAGATGTAATCTCTTATGCTGTCGCCTATCATATAAGATTTTTTAAGATCTATGTTTAACTCTTTTGCCGCTTTCAGAGCCATCCCGATTTTCGGCTTTCTGCAATCACAGTTATCATTCGGACCGTGCGGACAATAGTACATTCCATCAACTTTCACTTTCAATTTCTTTAGCATCTCTATTAATTTAGAATTGATTTGTTTCAATTTTGTTACAGTAAAATATTTTCTTGCAATACCGGACTGGTTTGTTACTATAACAATTTTGAATCCCATCTCTCTAAATTTTAGCAGAGGTTTTTCTATATGTTTATATAATTTTAATTGTTTTACATCACTTAAATAGTTTCTATCGTAATTTATTGTTCCGTCTCTATCTAAAAAAATTGCCGGTGATAACTCTTTTTTATTTTTCATTGTTTATACCCAATAAAGATTTTATTTCTTTTTCAAATTTTTCTTTTCCGCTGTCAAAAGATATCGAAACATTAAGCACATATATTTTTTTTTGCATTTCCTTGTTTGTTACTTCATTTATTTTTACGGCATCTTTTGCGGTTGTTATAATCAACTCATTATCAGCTAAATTATTTATAACATCGGATATATTTTTTGTTACATATTTATGATGATCCGAAAAAATAATTTCCTCTTTTATTTTTAAACCCAATCCTGAAACAGTATTTATAAAATTATCGGGAGAACCTATTGCCGAAACAGCCGCAAAACGATTATTCCTTCTAAAATCTTCGATATCTTCTATTTTAGAATTATCGGACATATTTATTATTTCATAATTTTTGCAGGATGTTTCTAAAGGTAACTCTCTTGTTATTCTAACAATTTCTTTCTTTATACCGTTTAGTTTATCTTCATTAACTAAATTACAATTTGTTAAAGCAATAAGTTTTGCTCTTTTAAGTGCCGATTTTCTTTCTCTTAAAATACCGGACGGAATAGTCATACCGTTACCGAACGGATTTAAAGAATTTACACAAACTATATCCAAATCTCTTTTTAGTTTCCAATGTTGGAAACCGTCATCCAAAATAAAAACATCAGGGTTAAATTGTTTTGCAAAACTTACACTTCTAACTCTATCTGCACCTACTATTATAGGGCAATTTACAAGTTTTGCCATCATGTAAGGTTCATCACCCGAAACCGAAATATCAGCCAGAATTTTATTTGTATCTCTTACGACAACATTTCTTCTTGAACTGTTTTTTCTGGCATATCCTCTGGATAATATTACCGGCATTTTTCCCAAACTTAAAATATATTTGGCAACTTCTATAGTCATGGGAGTTTTTCCGCTGCCGCCCCACGTAACATTACCGATACTTATGACAGGCTTATTTAACTTTTTAGATTTCGTTAAAAATCTGTTAAGTTCGGATAACAAATAATAAATTATTGACAACGGATACAATAAATATTTAAGCATTTAATATACTCTCGTATATTTTGGTAAGGTTTTCAACAAATTTCTGTTTTGTAAAAGTTTCTTTAACAAAATTATGACCGGCAATACCCATATTTTCAGCGAACTCTTTGTCATCTGTTATCTTTTTAATTGCATCAATTAATTTTTCAACATTTCTCGGCGGGATAAGTATTCCCGTTTTACCGTCTATTACAGTTTCCGGATTTCCGCCTATGGTTGTTGTAATTACAGGTATTTGTTTAAATTGCGCTTCAAGATTTACATTCCCGAAACCTTCCGTATCACAAGACAACAAGCAAAATATGTTCATCGTTTTCAAATATTTGGGAATATCCGATTGGTAACCGACAAAATAAACAATATCATCAACTTTAAATTTTTTTGCATAATCTTCCTGCAACTTTTTGCCGGCACCGTCACCTACAATAACACATCTGATATCGGGATATCGTTCTTTTAATTTTGCTACGGCTTCTATGAGATATTGTTGACCTTTACCTTCCAAAGATACAATATTTGATACCGTTCCTATAACAAACTTATTTTCCAAATTATATTTTTTTATTACATCGCTGCAATCAACTTCTTTTTCAAACTTTTCCGTATCAAAAGCGTTATACAAAACACTTACTTTTTGTTCGGGTGCATTTTCATATTTTATTAAATTGTTTCTAACGACTTTTGAAACGGTTAAAACTTTATCCGCAATTTTGTAGTGCCATTTCGCATACCATTTGTGTCTTGTATCTTGTCTTCTGTGAAGAACAACTTTTATATTTTTAAAAAACAGTTTCATCAACAAGGCCGTCCAATAAAGTTTACCTTGATGAACATGAAGTATTTTTATATTTTCTTTTTTTATGATTTTTATTAACTTTATTACTCCGGTGGGAGTAAATGTGCCCCTGCATGTAAAATCCGCAACGCCGACACCTTTCTTTTTTGATTCTTCATAAAGAAAACTGTTTTTCGGAGCGGCAACCACAGGTTCAAACTTTTGGCTTAACTCTTTTAAACTTGTTGCCGTAAGTAAAGTTTGTTTTTCTGCTCCGCCTATTGTTGTAGATGAAAACAAATGTAAAACTTTTATTTTGTTCATACTATAAAATCTTTTTAACTAAAGAAACATATTCTGCGCTTGTTGCTTTAAAAAAGGCTTCACAATATTTTGTATTTTTACCTTTTACGACAGACCAATATTTAGATATTGATTCTGCCATGGTAACATAATCTCTTGTTGCGGTTTGAGTTTTGTAACAATCTATTGCCTGTCTTTTTTGTTCCCAATGCTCACTGATATCAACAACAACATTAGGTATTAATGTAGTCCATACGGAATAAGCATATACCAAACAATTTATAGCTTTATTTTTATATGCCTTTGAAAATGCTCTCGAGATTGCGACATGATCTTGATGATTATCTATCATAAAAGGTAAAAAAACCATATCCGGTTCTACTCTGTTAAACAGTTCCGTAAGTCTTTCGGCAAGCAAACTTGTATTCTTATATAAAGATCTTATATCAAATTGCAAAAAATGATTTCTTCTTGAACCCAACAATTTTGCTGCATCTTTTGCTTCATACAATCTTTTTTCTCCGCCGGAAGTACAAAAAGCTATTTCAAGTTTTCCGCCGGCTTTTGTATGTTTAATAAGAGTTCCGCCGCATCCGATACTTTCGTCATCTTGATGTGGAGCAATTACCAACATCTTTTTGCCCGGCAACTCTTCCTCCAAAGGTATCGAGTATTTTAAAAAAGGTTGTATATATTCATACATTCTGAAAACACTTCTGTAACTTGCATATTTCATAAAATCCTCTTAATTTTATAATCCTTGAGAGATTATATATAAAAACACTGTCTTTTATCAAAAAAAATTAATAAATTGTAATATCGGAACCTGCTTTCAATTCCGCTATTAATTTATCGTATTCTATTTGTATGTTTTGTTTATATAACAAATCAGACAGAGAATCTTTAACATCGTCAAATTCTATGGGCATTTTTGCTTTCTTTTCTTCTACTCTGAAAAAATGATACCCGTTAGTTGTTTGTATAGGCTTTTTATTATAATCTCCCACAGGTAATGCAAAAACAACTTTTGCAACTTCCGGCGTGACATCTTCTCTTAAAACAAAACCCAAATCACCTTTTTTTTGTCTGAGTACCTGGTCATCTGAATATTTTTCCGAAAGTCTTGCAAAGTTCATATCCTGTAAAGATAATTCTTTTTTCAGTTCTTTGATTTTTTCGTTAACTTCCTTCTTTTGCTCTTTTGTAAAACTATCGGAATATTTTATAAATATTTGTCTTATTTTAACCTGTTCTCCGTAAGTTCTTTTTAAATTGTTTGCAACGGATGAAACAAGTTTATCTTCCTGTATTGAAAGTTCCAAATCGAGGCCTTTTATTTTCGACATAATATTATTATAAAAAGTTTTCACTTCTTTTTCGTTAGGATTTTGAGTTCTGTTTTTAATTTCCGCAGATACATACTTTATTTTCATCAATGATTCTTTTACTTCGCTTTCAAATTCTTTTTTTGTCAGTCCCTGCATTTTAATATCATTTTCAAAATCTTTTTCCGTTCTAAAATTCGATTTTATATTATTCATTGCTGTTTGTATTTCATCTTTTGAAACTTCAACATCGGCTTTTTTTGCAGCATCTATAAGTAAAATTTCTTCTATTTTTTGGTTAACTATTTTATTTGCGAGAGCTTTAACATTTTCTTCCGTCTTTTGTTCTTCCGGTAAAGAAGCAAAATCCTGTTGCAATATTTTATTAACAAACGTTTTTGTTATATTTTTACCGTTAACGGTTGCTATAACATCGGACTTTTCTTCTGCATTAACAAAAGTTGTTAAAAATACAAATAACGACATTACTACAAAAAGTTTTTTCATTTTACATTCTCCAATATATCAGTTGCTATAATATCTTTTGCACTGTTTTTTTTGATTATTATATGATTCTGTAACGGTCTGGGACCTATTTGAGAAGGATCGGTATTACCGTACAACGCAATACATTTTATTCCCAAACTTGCTGCCAAATGCATTGTACCGGAATCTATTCCGATGAACATTTTTGCTTTACTTATCATAGCGGAAAGTTCAACAAGTCCGTTTTCCGGGCAAAATAGTTTCACATCTTTAGATACATATTTCATTATTTTCATTACGGATTCTTTTTCCCATGCGGCACACACAACAACAACATTCTTTTTCATCTGTGCAAGTTTGTTTAAAGTTTCAATCCAAACTTCTTTTCTTAAACATTTTTCCTGTCTTCTTCTGCTTGCGCCGAACGATACAATTATAAAATCTTTATTTAACATTCCGTTATCTTCAAGCCAAAAAGAAACTTTAACATCATTTTCTCTATCGATATTTAAAATATTCAAATAATCTTTTTGAACATTATCCAAACCTACGGCTTTTGCAAGTACAATATTATTATTTAAAGAAGGAACTCCTATTTTCTCCACTTTTTCGGTCAATAAAAAACTTAAGCTTGCGGTTTTGAAACCGATTCTGTTTTTTATTTTTGAAAAATATGCCAAAAGTAACGTTTCGGGTGATTCGGAAAACAATACTGCCGTATCAATATTTTCTTTTCTTATATCCGCAATTAAATCTATTTCAGACCCGAGTGAACCGACTTTCAAAAAGATTTTATCTACAAGTTTTGTGGATTCCAATAAATTTGCAAGATTTTTTCTTGCCACGCAATAAATTTTTATATTCGGATATTTTTGCCTTGCAGCTTTTAACACAGGCAAACTAAATAAAAGGTCTCCCAATTGGTTCATATGAAAAAATATTATTTTATCCATTCTTTTATTTCCTCGAAAACAACATCAGGTTTTATTTGTTCCAAACATTTTTCTTTATTGAACTTACATTTACCTCTGCACGGACTACAATCTAAATTTGACGATATCACTTTTGAATTATTCCCGTAAGGTGCGGTTTCTTTTATATCCGAACCTCCGAAAATAAAAACATTTTTTATACCTATAGCATTTGCCAAATGCATTGCACCGGTATCTGCACCAACGGCAATTTCACATACAGATAAAATTCCCGCCAATTCTTTTATGTTTGTTTTGCCGCACAAATCAATTATGTTATCACTTTTTATTTTACCATAATCGGACTGCGAACCTAAAACAACAATTTTTATATCTTTATTTAAAGATTTTATCATATCCGTCAAAACAACATAATTGTTGCTTTTCCAAGTTTTTGTTTTTCCTCTGGAAAAAGGAACAAATGCAATAATTTTATCATCTTTTTCTATACCATGTTCATTCAATATTTTATATGGAACGGTATCAATTTTTATATTGAAAGAAGGTTCATATTTTTCACTTGTAATGTAACTTAAGGAATTAAGATTTCTAATTACGGCATTTTCGTTTTTATTTCTTTTATAAGGTTCTTTTATAAAAAGCCAACTTAATTCTTTCATTCCGCTGACACCGATTTTTCGTTTTGCTTTTAACAACTTACAAAATACAGCCGTTCTTAAAAGGCCCTGCAAGTCTATAACCAAATCATATTTTTCTTTATTACAATCTTTAAGCACTTTAAAAAAAGCTTTTATTCCGCCTTTCCTGTCCCAACATTTTATACTGTTAATATCAGGGAATAACTCAACAACTTGTTTCCATTGAGAGAAAACAAGCCAATCTGTTAAGCTATCTTTCCATTTGCTTTTGATAGCTTGAATTATAGGATTTGCCTGAATAATATCACCAAACGAGCTTGGTTTTACAATTAGTATTTTCATAATAAAAATATCTTTAATAAATATATTATCATTATTTTACCAAAATAAAAAACATATTGAAATATTAATCTTTTTGTGTTATACTTTTATGACTTTATGAAAAAATTAAGAGACCTTCTTAGAGAACTAAGAAGAAAGGTTACTATTGTCTTTATTCATCATGGAAGAATTAAACCGATAAAATTTAATTTTTCCGTTCTTTTTCTTTTGGTTGTTTTTGCAGGTTGGACAGGAATGACTTTATGGGCAGGTTTTATATCGGGCAAACATATAGATTATTTAGCGGTAAAAGCCGATAATAAAATAATGAAAGTAAGAATGTTATTCTTCGCAGATCAAATAAAAAAATCAACCGAAATGTTAGCACAGGTAAAACAAAACGATGATCATATTCGTTCTCTTTTAGCAATGGATTCTAAAAGAATAATAATAGAAAACGGTTTGGGATCCGGCGGACCTACACCTGTAGAATCAAGTGCTTTATCTATGTTGTTGTCCGGAAAAATAGACGGTATCGATTACCAGGAAATATCAAGACAAACTTTTGAATTGCTTGAAGAATACAAAGCATCAATGAAAAGTTATTCGGAAGTTATAAATCACATTTCAAAACAGAGAGAAATGTTCAGATATACACCTTCGATATGGCCTTGTAAGGGAATAATATCTTCTTCTTACGGCATAAGATTTCATCCGATATTCAGAACAAGATTTTTTCACCCGGCTATAGATATTGCAAATAAAAAAAATACTCCGATACTTGCAACTGCAGACGGAGTAGTTGCTTTTTCCGGTTGGTTAAGAGGTTACGGAAACGTTATAACCATAGAACACGGAAAGAAATACAGAACGGTTTATGCTCATCTTGCAAAATCTTTGGTTAAAAAAGGTGAGTTTGTAACCAAAGGTCAAGAAATTGCAAAAATGGGTAATACCGGAAGATCTACCGGTCCTCATGTACATTATGAATTGCACTTAAATAAAAGGCCGATAAACCCAATGAAATATTTAGGCAGTTATTTAGATTAAGGAATTAATTATGAGTAATAAGAAAAATAGAAAATTATTTGATACAATAGAAACGTTAATCGGAAACGGAACAACTTTTAAAGGTGATATTACGGTTTCAAACAGTTTAAGAATTGATGGTGTTTTAATCGGGAATGTTAAAGAAGCTGCAAATGTTATAGTCGGCGAAACGGCTCAGGTAAAAGGCAACATCAATGCAAATTATGTAGTTATAGACGGAATTGTTGAAGGTAACATCACTGCAGGAGAATGTATAGAGTTGTTAACAAAATCAAAAGTAACCGGAGATTTAACAACCTCTATTTTATCTATAAACGAAGGAGCTGTTTTTAAAGGTAAAAGTTTGATGCTTGAAAAAGAAGAAAACATTGAAGAAAATATATAAAAGAGGGCAACACTATTATGATGAATTTTTTTAGAAAACACAAAGTAGCAATTATATTAGTAATATTGATAGGTTTTTTCGGAGGAACTTTTATAGCCGGTTTCGGAGTGTCTACATTCGGAAACAGTGCATCTTCTTTTGATACTGTTGCTGTTATTAACGGTAAAAAAATTCCTTATAAGTATTACTACAGTTTATATAATAGTACCCTTGGTTCATTGAGACAATCCGGACAAGAACTTACCGATGAATTAATAAAACTTACACAAAATCAAATATTAAGAACATTAGTTCAAGACGAACTTATTTGGCAACAGACAAAAAAATACGGTATAACCGTAAGTGATAACGAACTTGCACAAGATATTCAAAGTTATCCTTACTTTTTAAATGCAAACGAACAATTCGACAGCAGGAATTATTATCAATTTTTGAATAATTTAAGGATGTCGCCTAAAGATTTTGAATCTTTACGAAGAAAGCAAATTGCTGCAAACAAATTACAACTACTCGTAGCTTCTGCAACTCAAGTAACAAAATCGGAAATGGAATCATTGGGCAGCAGCAACATACCTGAATTAACACAAATTAAAGCTAACGAAATTTTAAACGATTGGTTTGATACGGTAAAGAAAAACTCGAAAATAGAAATTTTGTTGGATGACAACAGAGCTTAATTTAAACTTTATTTAAACAAACGCCGAATTTCTTTAATTCTTTTTTTAATCTTATATACGGCAATCCTACAACAGTATAGTAGTCGCCGTATATTTTTTTTACAAAACAATCATCTTTATCCTGCACGGCATAAGAACCGGCTTTATCCATATGTTTACCGAATAATTTTTTTAATTGATCGTAAGGTAAATTTTTCATTTTAACATGAGCTACATCATAAAAAACTGCTTTTTTCTTATCGCTTATTATTGAAACGCCTGTATAAACTTTATGTAAACTTCCGTTTAACTCTTTTATTATTTCAACGGAATGTTTTTTGTTTTTCGGTTTACCCAAAATCTTACCATGTAAAACGACTATAGTGTCGGAACCTATAACAATGCTGCCGGGATGTTGTTGTTTAACATTTTCCGCTTTTTTATATGATAAATATTTTACTATCGCAGACGGTCTTTTTAAATTATGTTTTTCATCAATAGCACTCGGTATTATATCGAATTTAAGTCCCCACTTTTTTAACAATTCTATTCTTCTCGGAGATAATGATGCCAATATTATTTTTTTATTTTGCATATTCTTTTATCCACATTAAATAATCTTTATTTGCCTTTATATCAACACAAACAATTTCGGGAACTTCATAAGGATGTATTTTTTTTACTTCTTTAACTATCTTATTAAAATTACTTTTTATTGTTTTTGCAACCAGCAAATGTTCGTTGCTTTTACAAACTTTATTTTCCCACCAATAAACGGATTTGATTTTTGGAATAATATTAACACATGCAACTAATTTTTTCTCTACTAAAAATTCAGTTATTTTGTTTGCAACATTAACATTAGGAACGGTAACAAAAATTGATATATATTTCATTTTTTTATTTTCCACAAATAAAAAACTCCGACAGTAGGACTCGAACCTACAACCCTCCCGTTAACAGCGGGATGCTCTACCATTGAGCCATGTCGGAATCAATTACTCATAATCTATTAAATATTATAGGTAAGTATTTTACACTTTTTTTTTATAAAAAGCAAGTATTTTTTATAAAACAAAAAAGCTCCGATAAAAAATATCGGAGCTTTTTATTTATTTCAACTTATTTCTTTTTTGCTTTTTTTGCTTTTTTTACAACTTTTTTGGCTGCTTTTTTAACAACTTTTTTTGCTGCCTTTTTAGCAACTTTTTTAACTGCTTTTTTTGCTTTTTTGGCAACTTTTTTAGCTTTTTTTCTTTTCTGTCCGCCTCTTGACATTTTTGCTCTTGAGATATCACCGTTCTTATCCAAGAAATAGAGGAAACCAGATTCTTTCTTTACACCTGCTTTAGCAACTTTACTGGTTTTTCCGCCTTTCTTTCCGCCTCTTGCCATTACAGATCTTGAAACATCACCATCTTTGTCAATGAAGTAAAGATAACCATCTTCTCTTTTTACGCCAAGTTTAGCAACTTTTTCTGCCATTTTTCCATCCTCCTAATTAAATTTGACTACTTTACTTATTACTATTAAAACCAAGAAGTTTATACTATTTTGTTACCGACGGCTCTTTCTTAGTTATAATTTTATCTTTCAACCAACTGTCAACAACTTCTTTTGAGAATCTGTATTGTTTACCAATTTTTGATGCGGGAATTTTTTTCTTTTTTATTAAATTATATATTGTAGATCTTCCGATACCGAGATATTCTGCCAACTCTTTAATATCCATAACTTGTTTATCGTTTTTATTTTCCATTTGTTATCACTCACTACTTTTATTTTTTAATTACAAGCATTATTTTATTTTATTTATTTTATTTTGTCAATACTTATTTTTTATTATTCTATTTTTTACTTTATTATCAAATTAACTCTGTTATTATTAAAATTTTCTATTTATTATTAAAACTTATGTTTTATATTATTTTATTACTTTATTTTACTATTTGTTATTAAACATTATTATTTTTTATAAGTCAAGTAGTTTTACATTTTTTTTATTTAGTAGTATAATTTTATTCATCATGGATATAATAGATTTTCATACTCATATGTGGCCGGAAAAAGTTGCGGAAAAAGCCAAAGAATATTTGGAACAATCTTTTAAAATGCCAATGAATGCAATCCCAATCGAAAAAAATGTTTTAGAAGCAATGGATAAAAACGGTGTTACAAAAAGTGTAATAGCATCTGTTGCTTCAAGACCTAACCAAGTTGAACATATAAATAATTGGCTATTCGGTTTAAATTCCGAAAGATTCATAAAGTTTGCATCGTTACATCCGTTTTATGAAAAATGGTCTTACGAGCTTGACAGAATAAAAGATAATGCTCAGGGAATAAAAATTCAACCGGAATTCCAAATGTTTTATATAGACGATGAAAGAGTATTCCCTATGTATGAAAAAATTCAAAAATTGCAAATTCCCCTTCTGTTTCATTGCGGATACGAATTATCTACCGGATTAATTCAAGCAGGTCCCAAACAAATGTTAAATGTAAAAAAACATTTCCCCGGAATAACATTTATTGCAGCTCACATGGGTGGGTTTAAATTGTGGAATGAAGTTGAAAATTCTATTATAGGTGATGATTATTTTTATATTGATACTTCTTCGGCTTTATCTTTTATGAAAGAAGATCAGATTTACAGATTTTTAAACAAACATAATAAGGATAAAATCTTATTCGGAACGGATTTCCCCGTAGGTAATCATAAAAAAGAAATAGAGTTAATTAAAAATTTAAACATAGATGATGAGTTTAAAGAAAAAATATTTCACTTAAACGCCGAAAAACTTTTAAACTTAAAATAAATGTTTAAAAAATTTTGTTTATTTTTATTCTTTATATGTATGTTGATATCTTGTTCAAATAACAGCTCAAATAACAATTTAATTAAAATTAATTCTATTGTTTGTTTCGGTGATAGTTTAACCTACGGATATGGTGCAACCAACGGACAAACATATCCGTATTTTCTGCAACAATTTACGAATATTCCCGTAATAAATAAAGGTATCAACGGAAACACATCACAAAACGGTTTAGACAGAATAGAAGATATACTACAATTTAAAAATTCTATTGTAATAGTAGAATTCGGTGCCAACGATTTTTTTCAACAAATTCCGATTTCGGAAACTAAAAAAAATATGGAACAAATTGTCGATAAAATAGGACAAAACGGAGACATTGTTGTTATTGTATCCGCGGAAGACAAGCAATTAAACCAATTGCATAAAATGTTAAAATCTTTAGCAAAAGAAAAAAAGGTTTTGTTTATAAACGGTATATTAAATGAAATTTGGAATGACAGAAATTTCTTTTCCGATGAGATTCATCCTAATTCAAAAGGTTATAAATCAGTAGCCGATAAAATTTATAAAAACATAAAACATTTGCTTTAAAAAATCGCCCTGCGATTTTTGAAGATCGGATGTATAGAGGTATAGATGTATGGAAAAACAGCAAACTGCAACTACAAGATTCCAAAAAAAATGTTTTCAGCGATTTTCAATTGAATATTTTTTATAAAAGATATATAATTTTTGAAATTTATAACAGTGAGAAAGATATGTTTAAAATTATAAAAAAAGAAGTTTTATCGTCAGTAATAAAAAGTTTTGAAATTGAAGCTCCGGACATTGCAAAAAATATTAAGCCGGGACAATTTATAGTTTTAAGGTTGCATGAAAAAGGTGAAAGATTTCCTTTAACCGTTGCAGGCAAAAACTTGGAAAAAGGAACTATAAAAATAATATTTCAAACAGTAGGTAAATCTACTACGGAACTCGGTAACTTAAAAGAAGGTGACTTTATAAGAGATATCGTCGGTCCTTTGGGAAAACCTACCGAAATCGAAAATTTCGGAACGGTAGTTGCAATGGCAGGCGGAGTAGGAACAGCGGAACTTTTACCTGTAATAAGCGATTTGTTAAAAGCAGGAAATAAAGTTATTACAATAGTAGGTGCAAGAAACAAAGATTTGTTGTTATTGCAGGACGAGCTTAAAGCAAACTCAACGGAACTTTTAACCGCAACCGATGACGGTTCTTACGGAATAAAAGGTTTTGTTACCAACGTTTTGGCGGATGTAATAAAAAGAGAAAAAGTTAATATCGTTTATGCAATAGGACCTGTTCCCATGATGAAAGCGGTATCCAATATGACAAAAGAATATAATTTAAAAACTCTTGTGTCGTTAAACCCTATAATGGTGGACGGAACGGGAATGTGCGGTGCATGCAGAGTAAGTGTAGACAAAAAAATAAGATTTGCATGTGTTGACGGTCCTGAATTCGACGGACATTTAGTAGATTGGGACGAACTTACAAGTCGTTTAAAAGCATTTAAAGAAAACGAAAAAGCAGCTTTAGAAAAATATAAAGAAATTCTTAACATGGAGTGCAAATGCCACAAAGAATAAAGATGGTCGAAAGAGACCCAAATGTAAGAAATAAAGATTTTCAAGAAGTAAATTTAGGATATAGCGACGATCAAGCATTAACTGAAGCAAAAAGATGTTTGCATTGCAAAAATCCTATGTGTGTAACAGGTTGCCCTGTTGAAGTTAACATTCCCGAATTTATACACGAATTAGCAAACAATAATCCTGCCGGTGCAATAAAAGTTATTAAATCAAAAAGTAACTTGCCCGCCGTTTGCGGCAGAGTTTGTCCTCAGGAAAAACAATGTGAAAGCAAATGTATATTGGGAATAAAACAAGAACCTATTGCAATAGGTAATCTTGAAAGATATGCAGCGGATTGGGCAGCAAAAAATATCAAAGAAGAAAATTTTGATATAAAACCTAACGGAATTAAAGTTGCCGTTATAGGTTCCGGACCTGCAGGTCTTACTTGTGCCGGAGATTTAGCCAAGTTAGGCTACGATGTTACCATATTTGAATCTTTGCACGACAGCGGCGGAGTTTTAAGATACGGTATTCCCGAATTCAGATTACCCGTTGCGGTTTTGGATAAAGAAGTAGATTCATTAAAAAAGCTCGGAATAAAATTCGTATTTAATTATTTAATAGGCAGAACAAAAACCGTAGAAGATTTGTTTAACGAAGGTTTTAAAGCAATATTTGTGGGAACAGGTGCGGGATTGCCGACATTTCCGGGAGTTGAAGGCGAAAATCTTAACAACATTTATTCCGCTAACGAGTTTTTAGTCAGAATAAATTTAATGAACGCATTTCAGTTCCCTGAATATGATACTCCGGTACATAAAGGTAAAAATGTTGTTGTTATCGGCGGCGGAAACACCGCAATGGATTCGGTAAGAACGGCAAAAAGAATCGGCGCTCAATCGGTAAAATTGTTGTACAGAAGAACACAAAACGAAATGCCTGCAAGACTTGAAGAAAGAAAACATGCTTTGGAAGAAGGCATTGAGTTTATAGAATTAACGGCTCCTAAAAAATTCATTTCCGATGATAAAGGTTTTGTAAAAGCCGTAGAATGTGTAAAAATGCAATTAACGGAACCTGATGCTTCCGGAAGAAGAAAACCCGTAGAAATAGAAGGTTCTAATTTTGTAATAGAAACAGATTTGGTTATACTTGCATTGGGATTAAATCCCAACCCGATATTACCTTCATTAACAAAAGGTTTACAAACAGATAAAAAAGGTCATCTTATAGTTGATGATAAATTTATGACAACAAGAGAAGGCATTTTTGCAGGCGGTGATATAGCAGGCGGCAGCACGGTTATTCAAGCTATGGGAATGGGTAAACAAGCCGCAAAAAATATTCACGCTTATTTAACAAAATAAAAACAGTTAAAATAATAAAAAAGCAGGGAGAAAAATTTTTCTTTCCTGCTTTTTTATTTATATAAAATTTTTATTCTTTTCTTAAATGCCAATCTTCAATATCGCATTGATCGTAATAATTATTACCGCAAGTAAAAAATTTTCCATCTTTCGTTAAGCCGATAGTAAAATTCAAACCTGCGGCAATTTCTGTTACATCTTTCCACCAATTAACATCACATTGTCCGTATTCATTACTTCCGGTAGCAACAACAGTACCGTCTTCTCTTAATCCCACACTATGGTCTTCGGCAGCAGAAATTGCAACTATATTTTCTCTTCTTGCTATATTGCATTGCCAATTATCGTTATTACCTACAGCAACAATTGTTTTATTTCTCATTAAACCCAAAGTATGATACTCTCCGGCAGATATTGCAGAAATACCTCTCCACTCTCTAACATTACATTGCATATTTTTATTATAACCTGCAGCAACTACCGTTCCGTCTTTTTTCAAACCTACGGTATGATTTCCTCCGGCAGATATTGCAACAATATCTCTCCACTTACCAACATCACACTGACCAAATACATTATTTCCTATGGCAACAACCGTTCCATCCTCTTTCAATCCTACCGTGTGGTCTTTCCCGGCAGATATTGCAATAATATTTTCCCATTTCATTACATTACATTGTCCGTAATAATTATTACCGCAAGCAACAACCTTCCCGTCATTTTTTAATCCTATTGTATGACAATTACCGGCAGATATTGATACTATATCTTTCCAGTGTTCCACATTACATTGACCGTTATCGTTATTGCCAACAGCAAGAACAGTCCCATCTTCTTTTAATCCTATTGTATGATATCCCCCTGCGGAAATTGAACCATATCTTGTATTAATTATTTTATATACACATCTATACTTAGAAAGCTTGTTTATTCCTCTAAATTCGGATATTCCGGAAACATCCGCTATTTTTTCATTTTTCATTCCGTTATGTTTGATTTTAAATGCCGTTAATTCTTTCGTTAAGTTATTATTTAACGAAAATAAAGGTTCAATATCAAATTGATATTGAGTTTGATACATCAGTTCCACATTTGCCTTTCCAATGCCGGAAAAATCATACTCAACTAAATATTTTTTTTGTTTATATTCTATATTTAACAAAAAATCGCTTACATTGAATTCTTTTATTGATATAAGTGTTGCTTTATCATTGTCCTTATCGGAAAACTTTTCGGTATTAAAATACTTTAATATATCCATAAACGGATCCGTAAATTTTACTATGGTTTGCAGTATTTCATCTTCATTTATAAACAAATCTCTTTTTCTGTTCTCTTCCAAAATTTCTTTATTTCTTTGCACTCTTTTGTTATATTCATCTTCGGTTTCCCATTGCGTTTTTTTTATGCTGTTATAAGACATTTTTATTTGTTCGTTGTAAAAAGACATTATTCTATGTTTGTTTTTATTCAACAACTTTTCAAGTTCATCAACCAAAAATATTACATCTTGTTTTATTTTTGGAGCATCCGACATTACCTTTTGAATTGATACGTTACTATTATAATTATCAAAATTTTTTGTCTTTTCAAGAACAACTTCTTCCAATTTTTTTATTTCTATTTGTGTTTCCAAATCTATTTTTGTTATAGCATCTCTTTCTTGTGAAAGCTGTTCCTCTAACTTCAATATTTCCTGTTTATTGATTCCGGCAAAAAGATCTTGCTCAAAAGATATCAAACCAAACAACAACGCTGCAACCATTATAAAATTTATTTTTTTCATATATATTCCTAATACAATATCAAGATGTTTTATCTATATATTTACAATATAAACAGCATATTAAACAAACCATTAACATACCTAATGTATTATATAATAAACATTAAGCATATTTAAATCTTTTTATCGGAATTTTAACTATACATTTTTTAACTGTTTTATCGCAACACAAAGGTGCATGAGTATCTTCCGAAAAAAATATTGCAAATTCACCTTTTTTCAAATCTATAAAAGTCTCTGGAAGATTTGAATAAAAAGCTATATCCTTTTTTGGATTATATCTTTTTAATGTTTTAAAATCCTTATCAAAAAACTTCCACCCTATTTTTTCTTTACCGGAAATAACATACTGCAAATCTATATATTTTTTATGTCTTTCCAATACCTGTTCTTTTTTAGGTTTCGGTTGACAAGTTTGAACTATAGCATATATGTCTTTTGTTATATTATATTTTCCATCCAAAGTTTTATTATTGATATTTTTAACTATATAATCAAAAACTATATCTAACTGCGGAAAAAAGTTCAATATACTTTTATAACTCTTTATTGATGACACTAACAATTTTTCTCTCCTATATTTCTACTTTATAGTTTAGTCCAAAAACTACTGAAAAATATCTCTTTTCAAGTAAAAAACATTTTAATTTATAATTTATAATGTACAATGTATAATGTTGGTAAAATTTGCATAGCAAATTTTATTATTTTTTAGTTTTTTGACAAAACACAAACATATTTAATTATAAATTATACATTGTAAATTGTACATTGCCCTTAAAAGGCTTCCATCAAAGTAAAATATGTTCCTTGTGATTCATTTGAAAAAGCAAAATCTATTCTGAAATTCATTCTCGGATTGTCTTTTATCTTTATTCTTGCTCCGAACCCCGTGGCAGTCTTTATCTCTTTCAAATCCACATCTTCCAAATTATTATAAACATTACCCACACCGGTAAATAATGCCAACCAAATACTATTTGTTATTTTTATTTTAAGTTCCGGCTGAAAAGATAATAAAATATTGTCCGCAAATCTGTTGGCATAAAAGCCTCTTAACAAATTTGAACCGCCTAATGCAGGCAAAACTTGTATCGGTGCTTTTCCGTTTATAAATTCACCGTAGAACTGATAAGAAAACAGTAATTTTTTGCTATAAACATAAAAATAATTTCTAAAGTCAAAATTTGTTTTTGAATAATTATATTTACTGCCTAATTTGCTATTGTAAAGCATATAATCGGCTCTTATCCAAACACCTTTTGTAGGATATATATTATTATCTCTTGTATCAAAGTTTGCTTTAAAACCCGCTCCCGAAATGACGCCGTTTGTTTTACAATATTGAAGCTGACCGTCGTCATCGGTATTTTGTATGGTCATATCAGATAAATCATATTGCACGCCAAACATCAAATTATCTATTATTTTTCTTGAAAAGCCTACTCCGAAACCATGGGCTCTATTAACAAATTCTTCTTCATCGTCTTTTGAAGTATTATTTCCGGCACCATAAAATTTTCTTAAAAAATTTGTATAAATAAGTTTACCTTCCAACAAATAATTTTGATTATCAAAATAAATTGCGGGAGCAACTCCGAAAGTACACTGATTTTTTAATGTGTACAAGGCAAATAAATTTAATGCCGAAAAATGTTTTTGAGTGTCGGATTTAAAATGTAATATATCGGTAAAAACCAAACCTAAACTCGTTTCCGGAGCATAAAAAGGAAACAGAAAAAAAATATTTTTAGACTGGCTGTACGCTTGAGATACGGATAAAAATAAAATAAGTGATATTAATATAAAATTTTTTTTCATTTATTTTGTTTACTCTCTATTTCATTAAACGGCTCCAAATGAACCAATACATCTAAAATATCTTTGTTCGATTTCATAAGATTTAATTTTACTTCTTCGGATATATCATGACCTTCTTGAACAGAGATATTACCGTCAACCAATATATGCATATCAACAAAAAAAGTTTCACCGGCTTTTCTTGTTCTTATATCATGAACTTCTTTAACATCTTTTGTTTGCAATGCAATTTGCTCTATCTTTGATAAAGTTTCACTGTCAACACTTTCATCCAAAATACTCAATATAGATTTTTTAAATATTGTATATGCAGGATAAATAATAAACACCGATACCACAATTGCACCTATGGCATCAAGCCATATTAATTTAGGAAATATTGCCGCTATTACAATTACTATTGCTACAGGCAAAGAACTTATTGCATCGGATCTGTGATGCCAGGCATTTGCTTTTACCGCAGGAGATTTCAACATATTTGCTTTTTTTGCCGTATATCTGTAAAGCCACTCTTTTGATATTATAGACAACATCGCACCGATAAATGCCACCAAACTCGGCGACTGAATATTGTTTTGTTTCAATGCCAATATTGCTTTAGCAAAAATAGATATACCTACAAAAGCTAAAGCTATGGCAATAAAAATTGTAACCAATAACTCTATTTTTCTGTGTCCGTATTGATGCTCTTCATCTGCCGGAGCCAACCAATATTTTACACCGAAAATTATAGATAAATCCGTTGCCAAATCGGAAAAACTGTGAACACCGTCGGCTATTAAAGCCTGACTGTTTCCCAAATATCCTATAATAAGTTTTGTTATCGACAGGAATAAGTTTACTATTACTCCAACAACAGTAACATTCTTTATTTCTTTCTCTTTATTTTCCATTTAATTGTTTTGAAACCTCATATACGGCAATAGAACATGCAACCGCAGCATTTAAAGATTGAGATTTACCCCACATATCTATTTTTATTTTGTCATCAACAATATTCAAAACATCTTTGTTTATACCGTTGGATTCATTACCTATTATTATTGCAGTACTGTTTTTAAATTTAAACCTTGATAAAACATTGTCGGTATCCAACGAGAAAGCACAAGTGTTTATTTGTTTTTGTTTCATTTGCAACATCAAAGAAACTATATCACATTCTTGAACTATAGGTATATTAAATATTGCACCCATTGTCGAACGGACTACTTTATCGCCATAAACATCTGCGGAATTTTTCGATATAAATATTCCTTTACAACCGAAAGCTTCGGCTGTTCTGATAATTGTTCCGATATTTCCGGGATCCTGTAATGTATCTATTACAACAAAAATACCTTTGTTCGATAATACTGTTTCTTTATCGAACTTCTTCTTTTCAACAACAGCCAAAATTTCCTGAGGTGTTTTTGTATCGGAAATTTTCTTAAATATCTTTCCCGTCGTTATATATTTTTTATCTGAAACAAAATCTTTATATTTGTCCGTACATAAAACAAATTCGATTTTCCAATCTTTGGGAATTTCGGATACCTGTTTAAATCCTTCAACAACAAACAAAGATTTCTCATCTCTGTTTTTCTTTTCTTTTAAAGAAACAACCAATTTAATAATATCGTTATGAACACTTTCTATAAACATTTTGACCTTATATAAACTTTAATTCCTGCTTATCTTTTGCGGATTCTAATCTATCTATAATTTTGCTATAATCCGACTCAACTATAATATTACTCACATGTATTTGTTTCATAAAACCTTCGTCTACGGATTTCTGTAATAAATTTATGTAATTATCATAAAAATTATTTATATTCAAAATAGCAATCGGTTTATTATGAATATTAAGTTGCTTCCAAGTTATAATTTCGGTTATCTCTTCAAATGTACCTATTCCGCCTGGCAATGCAACAAAATAATCGGATATTTCATACATCGTTTTTTTTCTTACATGCATATCCGAAACAACTTTCATTTCGGTTAAATTTTTGTTTCCTAAATTCATATTATTTAAAAATTCAGGTATTACCCCTATAACCTCACCGCCGTTATCCATAATTTCTTTTGAAATTATTCCCATAATACCGACTTTGCCGCCGCCGTAAACAAGCGTCATATTATTTTTAACTATTTCTCTTGCAAATTGTTTGGCAACATTAGCATATATTTCATTATATCCGCTGTTCGAACCGCAAAACACACATATTTTTTTAGACATTATTTCTTTCCCCAAAAAAAGAAACTATCTTGTTTCCGTAATAAGATAGTTTCCTTTTCAAAATATCACAAATTTTTTACTTAACGTATTTTCTGTAAAGCATCACTTGCTATTTTTTTAATATCTTTATCCTGAGTCGTTTCTACTATTTTTTTCAACGGTGCTACTGCACCTGAAGCCGCTTTACCTAAATCACCGAGTTCATAAATAGCTCTTGAAACTATCTCATTATTATTATCCTGCAACAAATCAATAAGTGCGGGTATTGTTTCCGGAGCTGCTTTACCCACTTTGGTTAAAACGGCTCTTGTTTTTTGTTTAACATTTAAATCATCGTACTTCAAAAACATTAATATATACGGGACATATTCTTTTGCAGTATTATCATCTTTCGATGCCAAATCTTCAAACATATCTAAAAATTTTATTTTTATTTCATTCGGCTTATCTTTTAAGAAAGAATACATATTGGCAGCATTTTCTTTAGAAGGGACGCCAATTTGTCCGATAGCATTTAATGCTTGTTCTTTATTTAATTTATCGTTAACAGCTATACCTACAAGAACAGGTAAAGCTTTCTTTGCATATTTTTGCATATTTCCTAAACATTCTATTGCGGATGTTTTCAATATTTCATTATTTTGATTTAAATAACCCATTATTTTGTTAAAACATTCTTCATCATTGCAAGCATCTTCGGCTACTTTCGGTAAAATAAGCAAAGTTTTTTGTTTTATTACAATATTTTTACTATCTAATAAAGCCATTAAATTCGGTGCTATAGGAGAAAGATCTCTTTCAAATTGCAACATCATTTCAAGAGCATCTATAATTTTATTTTCATCATTTGAATTTAACACTTCCACCAATTTTTTAAATATAATATTTTGTGCTTTTTTATTCTTAATATTGGAAAGAGTCCGTGCAGCCAATTTTCTTACGGAGGCATCACCGAAAGAACCAAGTTTTATTGTCGTATCCATTGCTTCGGGAGAAACTGCTTCCATTGCTCTTTCATAACACGAAAAAGCATATTCAAATTGATCATGTAAAAAATAAATATCTCCGACATTTTTTTCGGAATCGGCTACGTGATCATTTTCATCAATTGCTCTATTATAAAAATCTATTGCTTTTTCATACTCACCGTCATTTTGATACGATACTGCTTTATCAAAATAATCTCCTTTGCATGAAATAACAATAGGCATACATGCCATCAAAAATAAAACTACAAATTTTTGTATCTTCATACCAAACTCCCAATATATTTGTAAAGGATAGTTTATAATTTTATCACAAAATTTACAACACACTATCAATTTATATAATTGATTTTTTTCAGAAACAAACCGACAGAAGGTTGAGGGACATATGTTTTGATATAACTTTCCACATAATTCCACATAATTTTATCGTCACTATTTTCAAATTCCTGCATTATATCCAACGAATCGCCGGAACAATTTGCAATTTTTTTTAAGTATAAAATATCTTCTTTTTTTATATTTGAATAATTTCTTTTCAAATAATCTACCATACTGTAACCTGATATTTTTAACAATCTCAAAGAAAAAGCCGTTAACACTCTTAAAGGAGCTTTTGAAGTTGCAAGCAAATCCCATGTCCTTGTTATAAGTTCGTATTTTTTTTTGCTCGGCAAATGCACAGGTGCAAATTTGTCACTTATCTCACAAACATAAAATGCCAACAAATTCCTGTGAAAGTCCTGTTTAACCAATGTGTTGTTATTTAAAATTCTTGCTCCCGTAACAGTAGGTCTTGAATATTGTGAAGTCTGATAAATTATTAACTCGCTTTCGGTAACAGGTTCCGTGGCAGCATTAAGTTTTGCAACTATTTTTTTTGCACTGGGAACAATAGCATAAATTTTACCCCACTTATCCGTATAAGCGGTAATAATTTTGTCTGCTTCCGAAGCGACTTTCGTATTTAATATTAATGCTTTTATGTTGTAATACATTTTTATTTTATCTTTAAAATAATTCTCTTAACTTTTTTTGGTTCTACACTTTCTATTTCAACTTCTAAATTATTCCATGTAAACTTTTCGTATCTTTTCGGAATATATCCGAAATGTTCCAATACCCAACCGTTTATAGTAGAAAAATGAGTTTCGGGTATATTTAATTTCAATTCATCGTTTACATCCGATATCGATTCATATCCGTTTATTAAATATTTGCCATCGGTTAACATCTTTATATTCCCGTCTTTTTCATCATACTCGTCCCACACTTCGCCCACGATTTCTTCAAGCAAATCTTCCATCGTCACAAGCCCTATCGTAGAACCGAACTCATCTACAACTATTGCCATATGATCCTTACCTTTTTTAAATTCCGTTAAAATCTGTTTTACATATGCGGTTTCGGGAACATAATATACAGGTCTTATTAAATCCTCTATTGCCAACACTTCTCCGTTTCTCCATGCCATAGCAATATCTTTTGCCGTTACTATTCCTATAATGTTATCTATCGAATCCCTGTATACAGGAATTCTGGAAAACTGCGTCGCTATAATTTCATTCATCAATTTCTCTCTCGGTTGTTCAATATTTACAGCAAAAATTTCAGATTTGGATATCATAACTTGTGTAATTTTAGTTTTTCTGAATTCTATAATTCTATTGATGATACTTCTTGATGTTTTTGATAACGGTGAAACCTTTTCATTGGACAACAAAAATTCCACTTCATCGGGTTGTATCAATTTCGGTTCTTGAGTTTTCCTTCCGACAACTTTAAGTATATCGTTGGAAATTGAAACCAAGAATATGTTTAAACCTCTTGTTATCGTTGTAAATTTTATTACTATCGGTAATGCCTTTATTGCAAATTTATCCGCTTTATATCTGCCGAAAGATTTGGGTATAAGATTCGTAAAGATTAATGTTATAACTATAGCTATTACCGGAATTATACTTATCCATAAAGCTTTATCCAATTGATATTTTTCTATAATATCAAGCCCCATTGAAGTTGTAGATACTCCTATAGCAACAACAGAAAGGTTCATCCACACTATCATTGTAGTAATAACATCATCGGGATACTGTTCCCAATAAGCTATATATCTGTACAATTTATTATATCTTTCTTTTATTCTTCTTATATTGGAACTTGTAAGACTGGTTATCGCCGTTTCAGCAGCGGAAAAAAATGCCGCCGAAAACATAAACACTAAAAAGATTAAAAATTTTATAATTATCTGTATCATTTTTTACCTAAACTTCATCATATTCGTCGAGTATTTCCCCGACAATTTCTTCAACTATATCTTCCAATGTTACCATGCCTATTATTTTATCTTTCTTATTTTTCACAAAAGCTATATGAGTCGTTCCTTCTTGTAACTCTTTTAACAATTCACTTATTTTTTTGTCGGGATTAATAAAGTATGCCGGTTTAATAGATTTTTTTATAAGATTTTCTTTCTTTTCTTTCCATAACCACAAAATATCATTAATATGAACATAACCTATAATATTTTCTTTCGTCCCTTTATAAACCGGTACTCTGCTTCTGGCCGTTTCAACAATCATGTCTATAAATTTTTCGTTATCGTCATCAATATTTACTGCTTCTATATCTTTAAACGGTGTCATTATTTTTACGGCAATCGTTTCGGTAAATCCTACCGATCTTTCGAGCATTGTACTTATGTTTTTATCAAAGATACCTTGCTTATCGGCTTCCGAAATCAAAGTCTCAACTTCCTCTCTTGTAAGAGCAGGGTATTCATCTTTTTCATCATCTTTACTGAACATTAAATCCAATATTTTCATTATCGGATAAAGAAAAGGTTTAGTAACATGTTCTATTTGCGAAAGTAACGGTACAGTAAGCAATGCCACTTTTTGAGAATTTGCCCTGCTGTAAATTTTCGGTGTAATTTCTCCGACAATTAAAACCGTAAATGTTGCAACTATCCATGTAATAACATCCAACACATTTCTGTTTACCATATAAAAAATTGTAACCGCTAAAGAACTAAACAAAAAGCTCACCATCATATCGGATAAAACATTTCCGGTCAAAATAACGGTAAGTAAATAATACGGACTGTTCAACCATCTTAATAACGGCTCTGCTATTGATTTCTTTAAGACTATAAGTTTTTTTACTCTGTATCTGGATAGACTGTTCAATGATATTTCGGATGCCGACCAAAAAGCAGACAGCATTAAGAAAAATATTAATAGAAGTATTTCTAAGAAAATATACATTTGAATATTTTATCCTGTTTTGAAAACATCTTCTTTTTGTTTTCAGGGGTATAATCCGTATATCCTTCCAAATGTAAGATTGAATGTATTACAAGATAACATAACTCTTGTTCATAAGTAAAGCCGTATTTCTTTGCATTTTTTTTAGGCCTGTTATCAGAGATATATATGTCACCCATGAAAAGGTCTTTATCTACGAGAAAAGAAATAACATCCGTTATTCTGTTAACTTTCCTGTATTTCCTGTTCATCTTTTTTATAGCAATATCACTTACCATTGTAAAACTGATATTGTATTGTTTTATCTTTTCATATTTTAAAGCAAACTCAGCCGTTTTTTTCATCAACGGAATTATTTTTTTATCAAATCCGGTAAATATCAATTCCTTATTTTTCATCTTTTTCCTTCTATTCTTCTAATCTTCACAAAAGTCGCTTAGCGGCTTTTGTATTCTATTCTGGCATGATATATTGAGCACAATGTATTTGTTACACTTTCGGATATTTCAAATAAATCTTTTAATGTTATAGGACAATCCGAAAATTGTCCGTCGGCAAATTTATTATTTATAACTTTTTCCACCATTTCTTTCAGTTTTCCGGCAGAAGTTTCTTTCAATGTTCTTGATATTGCTTCTACGGAATCGGATATCATAAGTATTGCCGCAATTTTTGTTGTAGGTTTCTGACCGGGATATCTGAAATCTTGTTCATTAACACTGCTGTCTTTTTCCAATGCTTTATAATAAAAATATTGTATTAACGATGTACCATGATGCTGATTTATTGCATCTACTATAATTTTATCTATTTTGTATTGTTTTGCTAAAGCAACACCGTCTTTAACATGAGAAACCAATACCAAACCGGACATTGAAGGTGAAATTTCATCGTGCGGATT
This sequence comes from Candidatus Ruminimicrobiellum ovillum, assembly GCF_002392975.1. Classification (NCBI taxonomy): domain Bacteria; kingdom Pseudomonadati; phylum Elusimicrobiota; class Endomicrobiia; order Endomicrobiales; family Endomicrobiaceae; genus Candidatus Ruminimicrobiellum; species Candidatus Ruminimicrobiellum ovillum. The sequence continues at coordinate 44,831 of NZ_DGIC01000008.1, read as the reverse complement.
CTTGGCACCGTTTTGATTTTCTATAAAATATTCCGGATTTTTTAGTTTACCTATATCGTGATAATATGCACAAACTCGTGCAAGTAATGCATTTTCCCCTATTGCTTCGGCAGCATTTCCGGCAATAGATGCCGTCATTAAACTGTGATGATATGTACCGGGAGCCTCTTCCATAAGTCTTTTTAATAACGGGCTGTTAAAGTCGGAAAGTTCTATAAGTTTTATATTCGTCGTTCTGGAAAATAAAGATTCAAAAATAGGAAGCAATGCCAATATCATCAAAACAGATAAAGCGGCATTCATTGCAACATAAGCAATATTTTCTATCGTTTCATCGAGACTTAAAATATTAAAAAAATAGAAAACTATTAACGGAACAAGCATTGCAAAAAATATATTTATTCCTACTCTGGTAAAACCTGTTCTGCTTCTTATTTTTCTTACATTTATTACCGATACCAACCCGCCGGCAATATGAAATAAAGGAACTATTATTGAAAAATCATTTATTAAAATAAAAAATATTACCATTGTAAAAGTGTACACAACACTTACTCTAACGGATACAAGTAATGCCATTAAAACGGTAAATGCCGATAAAGGGAAAGAAATTTGTGACATTAAACTCGTATAAATTTGAAAAGATAACAAAGAAACAACGGTGATAAAAGATATTATTAAAACCTTAACATTATCTAAATTTATTTTATTTGCTTCATATTTAAAATAAAAAATTTCAAAAGCAAATATAGATAAAAGGGCAACAAATACACCGACCATTTCCAAATAGTTTACCGTAGTTTGCATTATCAACATAAAATAAATACAAATAAAAGAAACTATCACGGTTAAGGGTATCGGAACACTTATATCTTTTTTTAATATATTATCGCTTGATAATCTTATTTTAGGAACAATAGGAACTTCATTATCCAATTGTTTTATTAGAAACAACAGGAATTTTTTTACTTTTGATTTTAACCAACTTCTTAAAGTCTTCACTATTTTTCTTCTGTGTTAACCTGTTTTTTTTGGTTTATTTTTATTCCCAACTCTCTTAATTGTTTTTCAGCAACTTCCGACGGAGCATTTGATAACGGGCATATAGCTTTTTGTGTTTTAGGAAATGCTATAACTTCTCTTATGGACTCTTCCCCTATTAACAATGCACATAACCTGTCAAAACCGATTGCAAGTCCGCCGTGCGGAGGAGCTCCGTAAGTTAATGCATCAAGTAAAAATCCGAACTTTTCTTTTGCGGATTCTTCGGTAATATTTAAAAGATTAAATACTTTTGATTGCATATCGGATTTATGTATTCTTATCGAACCTCCGCCGAGCTCGACTCCGTTTAAAATAACATCGTAAGCTCTTGCTTTGGCCTCGCCTGCTTTTTCCTGAGTAAGTTTATCAACATCTTCATCTTTTACTGCCGTAAACGGATGATGGTTTGCCACCCATCTTTTTTCTTCTTTATCCCAAGCAAATAACGGAAAATCCACTACCCATAAGAAATTAAATTTATCTTTATCTATAAGGCCTAACTGTTTACCCATCTTTAATCTCAATGCACCAAGACCTTGAGCAACAATATCAACTTCATCTGCCAAGAAAACCACCAAATCACCGTCTTTAGCTTCAAGTTTGTTTATTATTGTGTCTATTTCTTCTTTTGTGAAAAATTTAACAATATTGGATTCTGCACCGTTAGCGGTTATCTTCATCCAAGCAAGACCTTTTGCACCGAACTCACCTACAAATTTTGTAAGTCCGTCAATTTCGGATCTTGAAAATTTTGCACCGCCTGTTATACAAAGTCCTCTGACAACATTACCTTTTGCTATAACATTTTTGAATACTCCGAAACCGCAATTTGCAAGTTCTTTTGTAAAATCTTTTATTTCCATTGCAAATCTTGTATCGGGTTTATCGGAACCGAACCTTAACATTGCTTCATCGTAAGGCATTCTTAAGAACGGTGTTTGTATTTCTTTACCTAAAACATCTTTAAATATTTTGGCAAGCATTTGTTCAACTATAGTCATAATATCCTGTTCATCGATAAAAGACATTTCCATATCAACCTGAGTAAATTCAAGTTGTCTGTCTGCTCTTAAATCTTCATCTCTGAAACATCTTGCTATTTGATAATATTTATCAAAACCCGCAACCATCAATATTTGTTTAAATATCTGAGGTGATTGAGGCAAGGCATAAAAACATCCGTGTGCAAGTCTTGCAGGAACCAAAAAGTCTCTTGCTCCTTCAGGAGTAGATTTTGTTAAGAAAGGTGTCTCTATTTCCAAGAAACCTTCTTTGTTAAGATATTCTCTTATTGTTTGTGAAATTTTATGTCTTAAAATAAAATTCTTTTGGAAAGACGGTCTTCTTAAATCAAGGTATCTGTACTTTAATCTTATTTCTTCGGAAGTTTCTTTATAGTCGTCAACTTCCAACGGCAATACAGGGCTTGTATTGATTATTTCAAGTTCGTTTACAACTATTTCAACTTTACCTGTAAACATGTTCGGATTAACTGTTCCTTCAGGTCTGTTTCTGACCAAACCTTTTACGGATAAAACATACTCGCTTCTTAAATGTTCCGCCTGAGAAAATATTTCTTTTTTCTCGGGTTGAAAAACTATCTGAACAAGACCTTCTCTGTCTCTTAAATCAATAAAGATAACTCCGCCGTGATCTCTTCTTGAATGTACCCAACCGCTTACAACAATTTCTTTACCGATAAAACTTTCATCTACTTTACCGCAATAACAACTTCTTTTCATCTTAGTCCTCTATGTATAAAAATTAGTTTATTTATAGTCTTATATATTTTATAAAAAAACATAAATAATGACAATAAGAATATAAAAAAACATTGATTTTATATCAATATGCTATTATAATATTTATTACCAAAGACTATAAGGAGTTGTTATGAACAACAAAAAAGGTTTTACTATGCTTGAGATGCTGATAATAATTATAATTGTTTCAATATTAGCTATTGTCGGAAAGGGGTCTTACGATTATTCCGTAGAAAAGAGCATAGTTTCTGAAGTAGCTCCAATGATAACCGCAATATCATTTGCACAACAAGCGTACTATGTAGAACATCACCACTTTGCTGCCGGTATAGAAGAGTTAAATTTAGATGTTGAAGGAAATTTGGAATATTCCGATGCCCTTTATTTTGGAGATCCTCAGCAAGGAGCGAGATATTATTTACGGACAAAAAACTTTATTTATGGAACTTGGTGTTTAAATGGTAATTTACAATACGATCCTTATATAGCTTTTACACGAACAGGAAATCGCAGATCTTTTCCTCACCACACTTATTATGATATTGTTTTAAGACTTGGCAGAAGAGACCACGAGATACATTATCAAGGGGTGGGCTGGAATCAAGCCAATTATTATGATAACTACTTAAAGAAAAAAGTACTTGTTTACTTGATGAAGAAAATTTTACCTAGCAAAGATTACGAATCCATAATATTGAAGTAATTATTTTGTATATTTGCACACACACGTTTTAATAAATAAACAAAGCAGGAAGAAAATTTTTCTTCCTGCTTTTTTATAAAAGTTTTTATTTTTATTAAATTAAAATCTTACATCGATACCTGCAGTTCCCGTAATTCCCGGCATCGGATAACCATAACTTAATTGATATTTATCATCATTTGTTAAGTTGTTTCCCTTAACCCATAATGAAACGTATTTCATTATTTGATAATCTGCTCTTGCATTAACTATACAATAATCTTTTAAATAGTCTCCTGTTTCACACAATGTTGTGGTAACATAAGAAACATCAGCAGATATTTTTAAATCTTTTATAGGTTTAACGGTTATTACATAATTTAAATTATGCATAGGTTTATAAATTAAGTCGGTATGAGTTTTTGTATCTTCTGCTCTTAAATATGTGTAATTCAATTTATGTTTAATATCTTTTGTCATATTATAGTTTGCTTCAACTTCATAACCATACTGTCTTGCTTCGTCCACATTCTGTGCTATATATTTATAAGTTTCAAGATCATATATATTTTGTATTAAATCCTCACTGGTAATATAAAATCCAGTTACTCCAATACCTATGGTTCCATTATTATATTCAATACCAAAATCACTTGATATACCTTTTTCAGGTTTTAAATTAGGTGCCGGAGCATACCAAGTATCATCACCATAAATTTGACCGAATGTCGGAGCATTCCAAACTTTGCTTACATTACCTGAAACTTTTATTTCATCAGTTAATTTATAAACAGCAGAAAGTGCAGGTGTAAATACATCTTCATAGTCGGTATTTTTATCTCCTCTTACAACTGGAATTAAAGTTAAATCACCAAATTTTAATATTGCCTGTAAATACGCTGCAGCATTTTCTCTACTTCTATTTATTTTTTCAGTATCATATATTAAATCTTTTTGTTTGAATTCTGTTTTATCCCATTCCAAACCTAATGTTAACATTTCTTTGTATGTAACGTTTCCTTTAACTCCGGTATTTACAGTATTATATTCACTAAAATAAGCTCCCCAAGCATCATACATATCACCAGCTTTTCTTGTATAATTCGCATTGTATCCTGAAACTTGAACCTTAAAATCTTCTATTTTTGTATTGTAATCCAATTTTAAATAATTATTATCTTCAAATTGTTTTGCAGTTTCTGATGCATAAGTCAAAGAACCAGGATTTCCTAAATCGGCATTATATGCCTGTCCTGATAATATTATTTCGGAATTTTCTGTTAAATTTACACCGATTTTACCGAAAATATTTTTTGAATCATAAAATGAATTTTTCCTGTAACCATCTGAAGACAACATAGAAGGCGCAATCAATATAGATATAACATCATTTGCATAAGCCCCTGTTATACCTGCATTTATTGTGTTAAATGTTCCATAAGAAAAATACGGATTAACATTCGGTGTTAAAGGTGTAGCTTTTTTTGTTATAACATTGATAACACCACCGAAAGCTCCTGTTCCGTAAAGAGCGGCACCCGAACCTCTTATAATTTCAACTCTTTCTATCATACTTGCAGGAATTGCCGTAAAGTCTGCTCCACCACCTGTTCCTATATCGTTTACAGGTCTTCCATCAACTAAAACCAATACCTGACCTGCTGCGGAACCTCTCATGGAAATTGATTGTGCCTGCCCCAACGGGCCATAAGCTTTATAAGAAACACCTACTTCATCTTCAACTATTTCTCCCAAAGTTTTTGCACTTTTTTCTTTAATTTCTTCTTCCGTAATAATGGTTAAGTTTGTTGTTAAATCGCTTAACGGTTCTGCCGTTTTTGTTAAAGACAAAAAGACTTCTCCTTCGTTTTCATCTTCATCATAATCTGCTGCAATTACTGTTTGAGTAAATGCAGATACTGCCAAACTCAATACTGCCAATAAACTTATAAATTTTCTCATTTTATTTTTTCTCCATAAAAAAACTTATTTTTGTATAGCAAAAATTTTCTATACATCCGTCTTTCCATACATCCATACCTCAAAAATCGTATGGCGATTTTTTATCCGTCAATAATAAACGATTGTTTCATAATAACCTCCTCGGGGTTTATTTTGATTAACGGTCGGTCTCCTGACTTAGAGTTTTTACTGCAAATATTTCCTTCCCGATTTTTTGATAATCAGTGAAAATATTTAATTACCGCACTCAATACAGTAGCCGGACTGTAGCCGATTCTCACGGCTTTCCCGTACACCGTTATAACTGCAATTTATAATTTATAATGTACAATGTATAATTAGCTAAAAAATCTTTAAATTTTTCGTTTACAAGCATGATTAAAGCCGTCTATGAGCGCAGAAAAATTTAGAGCAAAAAGCTATAAATAAAAAAAGCTTTTTAGTGCGAACATGTTTGAAAAAAATCCGTTTCGTTAGGTTGTTAGGATTTTTTAAGTTGGAGCACGGCTTTAAATTTTTCAAACGAATGGCTTTTTTGCTTGTAAATGAGAAATTTTAAAAGAACTAAAAACGACAATTTATAATTTACAATTTATAACTAAATTTTTCAAATTATTTTTGTCGTTGTTGCTTTTCTAAACTTATAACCCTATAACCTAATAACCTGTCGTTATTTTAATTGTATACCGGTATAACTACAGGTTTTTTCGATATCGGATTAGTATGAACAACAACTTTTACATCATAAACTTTTTCTATATCTTTATAATTTAAAACTTTTTCGGCAGATCCGAAATTGATAACCTTTTTATCATCAAGAAAAACTATATCCGAACAAAATTCTCCTGCCAAATTCAAATCGTGAACGGTAGTAATAATTGTTTTATTATATTTTTCGTTTAACATTTTTAACAACTTAAATATTGTTGCCTGACTGCCGATATCAAGATGAGATGTCGGTTCATCGAGTGCAACAATATCGGTTTGTTGAACCAATGTCTGCGCCAACAAAACTTTTTGTCTTTCCCCGCCGGAAAGTTCGTTTATATTCCTTTCTTCTAATTCCGATGTTTCGGTAAGTTTCATTACATCTTCAACTGTTTTAAAATCTTCTGCACTTGCCATCTTGAACATGTTTGTGTAAGGATATCTCCCGAACATAATAAAATCTTTAACATTAAAAGAAAAGTCAAACTGCATCGTTTGCGGCATAAAAGAAATTTTCCTTGCCAAAATATTTTTTTTCATATCATAAACATTTTTATCATCAATGAAAATATTTCCTTTTACGGGTTTTAAAAGCCCTGCTATTGATTTTAGCAATGTACTTTTACCGGTTCCATTTTTACCGATAATTCCGATAAAAGATTTCTCTTTTAAGTTTAAAGTTATATCTTCAAGAACCGTTCTTTTATCGTAAGATAATGAAACTTTTTCTATTTTTATCATATAGATATCTTACCTGCTTTTCTTAAAAGTAAGAAAACAAAAAATAAACCGCCGATTATGCTTGTTATTACACCTATCGGAATTTCCACGGGAGCAATTACAGTTCTGCTTACCGTATCACATATCAACAAAAATATTGCTCCTACGACAGCGGAAAACGGCATCAATACTTTGTTATTATTTCCCACAAATTTTCTTGTAATGTGCGGTATCATAAGTCCTACAAAACCTATAACTCCGCAACAACTTACAATGCATGCCGTTATTAACGAGCTTAACAAGAAAATATATTTTACCGTTCTCGCCGTATTTATGCCTAACGAATTAGATTTTTCATTACCTAAACTTATTATATTTATAACATTACCCAAGCAACATAAAATTACAACACCTGCCATAACTAAAATTATTACCATAGGCAAAATTCGTTCATCAAAAAAAGCAAGATTTCCCATAAGCCACATAAAAGCGGAATACAATTGATCCGAAGACGATATTGAAAATACCAACATTACCGCAGAAGAGAAAATATAACTTGCAACCACACCGGAAAGTATCATGGTATTGGAATCAAACTCTTTTTTCATGTTAAGTATATAAACTAAACCTACCGATAACAATGCACCTAAAAATCCCAACAACGGTAAAAATATCCAAGAAAGTTTTGTTATTCCGAAAGCAAAACCGATTGAAGCACCAAATGCCGCACCGCCCGAAATTCCTAATGTGAAAGGATCTGCTAACGGATTTCTAAGTACACCTTGAAAAACACAACCGCTGCAGGCAAGACCTGCACCTGCAACTATAGCAATAATAACTCTGGGCAATCTTATTTGATTTATTATCGTGTAAGTATTACCCTCACCGGTTGAAAATAAAGATTTTAACATTTCCATAACGGATATATCACTTATACCGGATATCATCGCAATTATAAATGTTATAACCAATATTATAAGTAATAAAACGAACTTGAGAATTTTGTTCATTTTTTTATTATCAAATTATTTATTTCCTTATATTTTTCACGAATATGTTCTTGTTCTTTTTTAGACCTTATCTTCATATTCCTTTCTTCTCTTTCTTTTCTTGCAAATGCTTCTTCTTTTGCTCTCCTTATAGCTTCTTCCCTGGTCGTTTCTGCCAACATATCTGTCTTCACATCTATTTTTTTTTCACTTGCTTTTTTTATAGCTTCTTTCTTACTGTTTTCGGCCAATATATCTATATTCCTATCGGCAATTTTATTTTTTTCGTCCGCTTTTCTTATTGCTTCTATTCTACTGTTTTCAGCCAATATATCTATACTTATGGTAAAACCTCTATTTTTAGCTTTTTTATTTTTATTACCATTGTTACCTGCGACAAAGACATATACTATAAGCACAAAAAAAACAAAAGCAATAAGAGCGATAAAATAACTTTTTTTATTTTTTTCTAAGTCCCTTATTTTTTTTATTATTAACTCAAATTTATTCTTCTCTTTATCAGAAGTAACATCCTCAGTTTCATTGTTTTTACTGTTTAGCAAATTATCTAAACTATCAGAGATTTCCTTAAGTTTTTCTTTTTGTTTTATTTCTTTGCTGATAAAAGCAAGTATTGAGTCAGATGCTCTCTCACCTTTTTCATTATATCCTACACTTTTAATGTCCTTTTCCCCGTTTATACCGAATGTATGTGAACCGCCTGCTGATATTTTAACGATATTATCCAAACTGCCAACTTCACATTGACCTTTATCGTTATTTCCTGTCGCAACGACCGTTCTATCACTTCTTAAACCAACAGTATGATCTCTTTTTCCTGCCGATATTGCTATAATTCTGTTCCAATCCGAAACATTACACTGCCCTTTATCGTTATTTCCCACAGCGACAACCGTTCCATCTTTCTTTAAACCGATTGTAAAATCGTATCCTGCGGAAATTGCGGCAATATCTTTCCAATCTTGAACATTACATTGTCCCTTATCATTATTTCCTGTTGCAACAACACTTCCGTCACTCTTCAAACCTATTGTAAAATCGTATCCTGCGGAAATTGCAACAATATCTTTCCAATCCTGAACATCACATTGTCCAAAAAAAGTATTCCCTGCTGCAACAACGGTTCCATCGGATTTTAATCCTATTGTAAAATTGTATCCTACGGAAATTGCGGCAATATCTTTCCAATCTTGAACATCACATTGCCCGTCATTATTATCTCCGCAAGCGACAACCGTTCCGTTTTTCTTCAATCCGACCGTATGCATATATCCCGCAGCGACATCGGCAATAGAGTTCCACTTTCTAACATTACATGCTCCAAAGCCATTTTCTCCGACGACATACATTGTATTATTTTGATTTACCGCTACGATATAATTATCACCCGCAGACATAGATATCAAATCCACAGCTTCTATATTTTGGATAACACACAAACCTATAATAAATACTATAACTATGTTTACAAAAATAAACTTTATAAATCTGTTCATATATACTTTTAATCTCCTGCAGTATTGTTCAATTTGTTTTTCAAAACTTTTATTCCGTTCAAAAATCTTTTTGGAGTAGGTGTAAAAATATCGTTTGCTTCCAACAAATAAATTTTATTATTTTTTACCGCCGTTATGTTTTTATATTTGTTCCATTTGGCAATTTCCTGTTCGCTTACATCTCCCATATTTACAAGCATTATAATATCCGGATTTTTTTCTATAACAGATTCCACGCTTATGTTAGGATATCTCATATCTATATCTTCAAACACATTTATTCCGTTTACAAATTTGTTATATTCATTAACAAAACTTTGTTTACCTACGGTAAATATGGGATTTGCACCTACTTCCCAAAAAATTTTTTCTTTGTTAATATTTTTTGCATCATCGTCTAATTTAGAAATTTCATTTTTCACATTATTTATTATTTCTTTTGCCGTATCCGATTTATCCAAGTAGTCGGCAAGCTGTTGAAAATTGATACAAATATCTTCAAAGCTTGAATACGGTTCCATAACATATACTGTTAATTTTAATCTTATCAACTTATCAATAACGGTTTTATAATTTCCCTCTTTCGTAGCTATAATCAAATCGGGATTCAATGATATAATTTTTTCAATATTGGGTTCCGTTACTGTTCCGATTTTTTCTTTTTTAAAATTACCGTCGGAACAATAAACCGTGTTTGCAACCAATTCTTTATCAATATCCAACTCGTATAAGCTTTCGGTAGCAGACGGTGCCAACGAAATTATTCTGTTGTACTTTGCAAAAACGTTTGATGATAACAAAAATATTAACAATAATAAAATTTTAAAAATGCTTTTCATTTCTAATTGCTAATTTCTAATTACTAATTACTAATTGTATTAAAATTCTATTCCTTCCTGTGCCGGAACACCCTTATTGTAAGGATGTTTTATTTCTTTTACTTCACTTACCAAATCGGCAACATCTATAAGTTTTTGACTTGCGCCTCTTCCGGTGACAACAATATTAGATTTTTCGTTCAATTGTTTTATAATATCTATCAATAAATCTTCTTCTATAAAATTATCTCTTATTGCAATATTAAATTCTTCCAATACTATCAAATTATATTTATTATTCTTTATAATTTCTTTTAATTTATCTATTGCCTGTTTACATTCTTCTACTGTTTGTTCTTTTGTTATATCTCTAAAGCAAAACGGATGTTTTGTGGCAAAAGAAAAGAAATCCAACCCTTCGAGTTTGGTCAAAATTTTTTGTTCTCCGTAAAAATCTTCACCTTTAAAAAGTTGAACCAAACAAACTTTTTGATTATGTCCCAAAGCTCTGACTATTTGACCTATTGAAGATGTGGTTTTTCCTTTTCCGTTTCCTGTTATTACTATTATCATATTTTCTATACCACTTATAACGATTTGTAATTTTGGCTTACAACTTTGTGTTTTCAAAAATCATGTACCCATTCACTTCGCTATATTTTTAGTACACTTCATTTTGAAAACACTTCGTTTCAACTCAAACTTACAAATCTAAATATGTAAAATCGCTAAGCGATTTTTATTATTTTGCTATAAAATAAAAAAAACCGGTTTCTAATAAGAAATCGGTTACTCAAAACTACAAAAACAATCTCCTTTCTCATAGAAAAGAAACGGTTTAAACTAATAAGTAATAAAGATCTTCAACTTTATTTGGGCCTGGTAGGACTTGAACCTACGACCATTCGATTATGAGTCGAGTGCTCTAACCAACTGAGCTACAGGCCCTTCAAAAAAAACAACACAAGTATTATACTTAAAACTTTTTTTTTAGTCAATACTTGAAAAAATACTCAATAATATGATATAAATATTGGCTATGAATACAAATGCGTCATTAGCTCAATTGGTAGAGCAAACGGCTCTTAACCGTTAGGTTATAGGTTCGATTCCTATATGACGCATTTTTTTTATTTTATCAAGAAAACTATTGACAAATCAGTCAATAAATACTTAAATATATTAACGAGCCGATAAACGGTTCGTATTAAAAAAGTCCTGATCGGACTATAAATAAGGAGTAGACGTAAATGGCACAAGGTAAAGTAAAATGGTTTAATGACCAAAAAGGTTATGGATTCATTTCCAACGATGATGGTTCAGGCGATGTATTCGCACATTATTCAGCTGTTCAAGCAGAAGGTTTTAAATCTCTTGCTGAAGGCGACAAAGTTGAATTTGATGTTGTTGAATCAGAAAAAGGTCCTAAAGCAGCTAACATAAGAAAAATATAATTTTTTTGCTAGCATAATAAAAAACACTCTGTCGAAAGGCAGAGTGTTTTTTTTATTTGATTAAATTTATTTACTGAAATATTCCAAAGCTAAAAGATATCCCTGAATTCCAAGACCTGCTATTTGTCCTATAACAACAGGTGCAATTAAAGAGTTATGTCTGAATTCTTCTCTGGAATAAACATTTGAAATATGAACTTCTATTGCGGGTATATCAACAGCGGCAAAAGCATCTCTTATTGCAACCGATGTATGAGTATATGCCGCGGGATTTATTATAACAGCATCAAAATTTCCTTTCGCTCCGCAAATTTTATCAACTATTTCACCTTCGTGATTTGATTGAAAAAATTCAACTTCAACCTTTAATTGTTCTGCTCTGTTTTTTATTTCGTTTTCGATATCTTTCAAAGTTGTTTTACCGTAAATTTCAGGTTCTCTTGTACCTAACAAATTTAAATTGGGCCCGTTAATTATCAATATTTTTTTCATTTTATAAAATCCTTTATTGTATTTAAAATTATTTTATTATCAATTTCTATACCTGTTTTGGCTTTACCGATTTTTTCGGGTAAAACAAATCTTACTTTTCGAGAAACTGATTTTTTATCTTTTTTCATTATGTTTAATAAATCAATAGGATTAACTTTTAAATTAACTTTATCGCTAAATCCGGAACTGATAATCATATCCTTTATTTTTTGTTTTGTTACGTTGTCACAAAATTTAACTCTGTTAGAAAGTTCGGCAACAAATAACATTCCGATTGCAACAGCTTCACCGTGCAAATATTTTTTATATTTTGTTACGGTTTCCAATGCATGTCCGAAAGTGTGTCCGAAATTCAACAACTCTCTCACACCTTTTCTTTCTTTTTCATCTTCTTCTACAACTTTTGCTTTAAACTTACAACACTCATAAATAATTTTGTCGAAATCTTTTTTATTTATAACAGATTTGTTTAATATTACATTTAATTCATCAAAAAATTTAGAGCTGAAAGTAATTGCATATTTAATTACTTCCGCCATACCGTTTTTTATATGTTCGGGACTTAATGTTTCTATGAAATTTGAATTTATATAAACAAATTTCGGTTGATAAAATGTACCTACAACATTTTTACCCATTTCCAAATCTATGCCGGTTTTTCCTCCGATAGAAGAATCAACCATAGCAAGCAACGATGTAGGAATTTGTACAAGGTCTAAGCCTCTCATATATGTAGATGCAAACAGTCCGGAAATATCTCCTGCTACACCGCCACCCAAAGCAACTACAGTAAACTTTCTGTCAACACCTACTTTCAAAGCATAATTATATATATCAACCAAAGTATTTATGTTTTTTGATTGTTCCCCGGCTTTAAAAGTAAAACTTTCTAATATAAAATTCTCTTTTTTAAGTAATGAAATAAACTCTTTTAAATACAATTTTGAAACATTTGTATCACTAATAAAAAATATCTTCCTGTCAGGAAGATATTTTTTTAAACTTGCTAATAAATTCTTATTATTATCTGAAAATATTATCGGATATGGATTTTGTTTCAACTTCACATTTATAACTTTCATCGAAGGTTACCACTCTATATCTTTTTTTATTATTCCGTTACTGTTTTCTAATCCGTATCTCGTATTCCAATCTTGTTCTTGATCAGAAGATTTCGGTTTCTTAACACTTTTCTTATTTCTGTCAATAACTATCTTTTCTACAACATAAAAATTTTGATTCTTCATGTTACCTGACAAATTCTTATATGTCCTTGATTTAGGAGATATATTTAATATCTCTTTACCTGAAAGAACAGTTATCAAATAATTCCCGCCTTTTTCCAAACCGGCAATTTTATAATAGCCGTTCTTATCCGTTAAATAAATTTTCTCTTCACTTGCCAACAATAAACGAACTTGAACACCTTTCACACCAAACTTAGATTTTAAAACTCTACCTTCTATGTAGAATGTTTCCTTCTTTATATCTTTTGAAATCTCTTCTTTTTCTACTTTCTTTATTTTTGCTTCTTCGGCTGCTCTTATTTTTTCTTCTTTTGCAAGTCTTGCCGCTTCTTCTTTTTCTGCTTTTATTCTTTCTTTTTCCGCTTTTGCTTCTTCTTCAAGTCTTAATTTTTCTTCCTTTGCTATTCTTGCTGCTTCTTCTTTTTCTGCTTTTATTCTTTCCGCCTCAGCTTTTGCCTCTTCCTCGGCTTTCTGCTTTTCTTCTAATGCCAATCTTTCCGCTTCTTCTTTTTCCGCTTTGATTCTTTCTGCCTCAGCTTTTGCCTCTTCCTCGGCTTTCTGTTTTTCTTCTAATGCCAATCTTTCTGCTTCTTCTTTTTCCGCTTTGATTCTTTCGGCTTCAAGTCTTGCTTCTTCTTCGGCTTTTTGTTTTTCTTCCAATGCCAATCTTTCCGCTTCTTCTTTTTCTGCTTTTATTCTTTCTTTTTCTAATCTTGCTTCTTCTTCTATCCTTAATTTTTCTTCTTTGGCTAATCTTTCAGCTTCTTCTTTTTCCGCTTTGATTCTTTCTTTCTCGGCTTTTTCCGCTTCTATTCTTGCCTGTTTTTCCTCTTCGGCTCTTTGTTTCTCTTCCAATATAAGTCTCTGCTTTTCTTCTTCCTCTAATTTTTTCAATTCAGCTTCTAAACGAGCCTGCTCTTCGGCTTCCTGTTTTGCTCTTATCTTTTCTTCTTTTGCTATTCTTTCAGCCTCTTCCTTTTCCGCTTTTATTCTTTCGGCTTCGGCTTTTGCTTCTTCGGCTGCTCTTATTTTTTCTTCTCTTGCTAATCTTTCAGCTTCTTCTTTTTCGGCTTTGATTCTTTCTTTCTCGGCTTTTTCCGCTTCTATTCTTGCCTGTTTTTCCTCTTCGGCTCTTTGTTTCTCTTCCAGTATAAGTCTCTGCTTTTCTTCTTCCTCTAATCTTTTAATCTCAGCATCCAAACGAGCCTGTTCTTCAGCTTCCTGTTTTGCTCTTATCTTTTCTTCTTTTGCGAGTCTTGCCGCTTCTTCTTTTTCCGCTTTAATTCTTTCTTTTTCCGCTTTTGCTTCTTCGGCTGCTCTTATTTTTTCTTCTTCTGCCAATCTCTTTTCTTCCAAAGCAGCTCTCATCTTCTCTTCTGCTTCAAGTTTTCTTATTTCGGCATTTAAACGAGCCTGTTCTTCAGCTTCCTGTTTTGCTCTTTCTTTTTCTTCTTTTTCTAATCTTATTGCCTCAGCTTTTTCGGCTTTAATTCTTTCTTTTTCTATTCTGGCTTCTTCTATTGCTCTTTCTTTTTCTTCTTTGGCTAACCTTGCCGCCTCAGCTTTTTCGGCTTTAATTCTTTCTTTTTCCGCTTTTGCTTCTTCGGCTGCTCTTATTTTTTCTTCTTTTGCAAGCCTTGCAGCTTCTTCTTTTTCCGCTTTGATTCTTTCTTTTTCCGCTTTTGCTTCTTCTATTTTTAATCTTTTTTCTTCAGCTGCTCTGACTTTTTTATCAAATGCCTCTCTCTGTTTTTCTTCAGCTTCCATTTTCTTCATTTCGGCATTCAAGCGAGCCTGCTCTTCGGCTTCTTCTTTTGCTCTTATCTTTTCTTCTTTAGCCAATCTTATTGCTTCTTCTTTTTCCGCTTTGATTCTTTCTTTTTCCGCTTTTGCTTCTTCGGCTGCTCTTATTTTTTCTTCTTTTGCAAGTCTTGCCGCTTCTTCTTTTTCTGCCTTTATTCTTTCTTTCTCTGCTTTTGCTTCTTCTATTTTAGCCTGTTTTTCTTCTTCGGCTCTTTGTTTTTCTTCCAATGCGACCCTCATTTTCTCTTCCGCTTCAAGTTTTCTCATCTCGGCTTCCATACGAGCCTGCTCTTCGGCTTCTTCTTTTGCTCTTATCTTTTCTTCTTTAGCCAATCTTATTGCTTCTTCTTTTTCTGCTTTAATTCTTTCTTTTTCCGCTTTTTCCGCTTCTATTCTTGCCTGTTTTTCCTCTTCGGCTCTTTGTTTTTCTTCCAATGCGGCCCTCATTTTCTCTTCCGCTTCAAGTTTTCTCATCTCGGCTTCCATACGAGCCTGTTCTTCAGCCTCTTCTTTTGCTCTTATCTTTTCTTCTTTTGCTATTCTTTCAGCCTCAGCTTTCTCCGCCTTAATTCTTTCGGCTTCGGCTTTTGCTTCTTCGGCTGCTCTTATTTTTTCTTCTTTTGCAAGTCTTGCCGCTTCTTCTTTTTCTGCTTTTATTCTTTCTTTTTCCGCTTTTTCGTCTTTAACAACTTCAACGGAAATTTTTTCTTTTTCCGTTTCAGGTTCTTCTTCATCCGACAAAACCGCAAAATTGATATTTTCCAAATCGTCCGATAAATTCGAAATTTCTATTTCCTGTTTCGTAAATATAAAACTGTCACTTGAAACTCTTATAACATAATCTTCATGCGGTGCTAAATTTTTCAATGTATATCTACCGTTTATGTCGGTCTTTGCCGATTTGTCATTGCATAATACAACAGCATCTTTTAATGGTCTTACACCATTCAAAACTTTACCGGAAACATTTAATGCTCCTTCAAAAGAAACAGTTTCATCCTGTTGTAATCTGTCTATAATTTGTTTTGGTTTGGCAAATTCTATTCCGTTTTTACTTGCAGTTATTATGTATTTACTGCCGCCTTCCACTCCCTTTATCGTACATAATCCGCTCTTATCTGTTTTATATACGGCATTATCCAACTTTATATCTACTTTCTCTAAAGGAACGCTTCCGCGAACGGCCTTAACTGTTATATTAAATTTTTCATTTTCGGCTTTAAATGCTTGATAATTGGGTTCTTTCATTAAGGAATTTATTATTTTTTCTTTAGGATCAAAAGAGTATCCTTTACTTGATACAGAAATTATATACTGTTTGTTTAATCCCAAATTAGGAATTTTAAACATACCTTGTGCATCCGATTTAAATTCTTCGTCAATATCACTTACTTTAACTACAACATTCTTAAGCGGTTTCCCGTTATATGTAACTTTTCCTACAAACTGACCTACTATTTCAAAATCGAGATTATCTTTATCACTTGTTACTCTTGTTACAGGTATTGATTTCGGTGATGAATCATATTTATTATCAGCTACTTTTATAACATAGTCTCCGTTTGTAACAGCGGACTCTACTTTATAGTATCCGTCTTCATCGGTTTTATATCTTACACCGTTTATATCTATGTCTATACCTGCAAGACCTTCTCCCGAAGATGTAACCCTTCCGGCAAGAGTAATATCTTTTTTGAAGTCATGTACAACATTTTTTTCCAAATAATCCGTTTTGTATGGACTAAAAATATATTTATCGGACACAACTCTTACTTCATATGGCCCGTTATAATCCAAGTTATCTATAACATATTCACCCTCTTCATCGGTATAATATTTAATCGGTCTGTTGCTAATCATAACAATAACGCCCTTTGCAGGTTTTCCGCCGACAATGACTTTTCCTCTTATGGAATATTTTGCACTTGAAGCAACAAAATCCTGATTGATTTTACTTTCATCCAAATTTTTGAAAACTTTTGTGTCAGGTGTGAATACGTATCCGGGTTTTGAAATTTTTAATGTATAAGTACCGCCTTTTTCAAGACCGGCAATTATATAGTTTCCCGTTCTGCCCGTTTTTACTTTTAAGTTTTTTGTACCGGTAACATCTATAGTAATATCGTTAAGTGCTAACCCCGAAGAGGACGAAAACTGAGTAACTGCACCGCTTATAGACACGGTTTCCGCATAGGAATACATGCACATAAGTAATCCGGCAAAAACGAATATGCAAGTTGCAAAAAGTTTTTTCATGTTTTCTCCTAATTTAGTTTATAACACATTTCCTAATATTTTAACCTTTTTTATTTTATTTTTCAATTATTTTTTCAATTTTTTATTATTGTTAAATTAGCAAACTTTGCCAACAACTTTTTCCATTGCCCGTTTGAAAACAGTACTACCAACTTTAAATTGTCTCCCGAACCGCTCTTTTCTATTATCTTTCCGTTACCGAAAGCCTGATGAGAAACAAGTGTCCCTATTTGGTACGGACTATCATCTGCTCTTTCCAAAGGTTCGTAAGTTATCTCTTCTTTATATTTAGATTCAAACGGAATAGTATTTGTTACAACATTTCTTGCTGCTCTGTTGGAAAGCTGCTCCGTAAAACCGGCTTCCAACAAAAATCTTGACGGCATATTCCATTTTGTTTTACCGAACACCGTTCTTTCGGTTGCCCAAGTCATATACAAATTTTCTTTGGCTCTTGTCATACCGACATACATTAACCTTCTTTCTTCTTCCAATTCCTGTTCATCATAAGCGGATTCACCTATAGGAAAAAGACCTTCTTCCAAACCTACTATGAACACATTTTTAAACTCCAATCCTTTTGCCAAATGGAGTGTCATAAGTGTAACTTTATCTTCACTATCCTGCCAAGAATCTATATCGGTAACAAGGGCTACTTGCGATAAGTACCCGGCAAGTGATCTGTCCGGTGATCTTCTTTCAAAATCTTCAACTGCGGAAACAAATTCTTGTATATTTTCTATTCTGCTTTTGTTTTCCGGACTATCGGTAAGTTCAAGTTCTCTTATATAACCGGAATCTTCTATTACCGTTTCCACTATTTCTTTTACGGTTTTATCATATTTCGTAAGAACATTTTTTTCTATTATTTGTCTGAACGAGTTCATTGCGGCAAGCGAACTTCTCGGGATAATGTCTGTTCCTGCAAACTTTAATGCTTCATATAACGAAATACCTTTGGATGTGGCAAAAGCTTCCAATTTATCCATAGAAGATTTTCCCACCCCTCTTCTCGGGACATTTACTACTCTTCTAAAACTTACATTATCGTTTGGATTATGTATAAGTTTTAAGTATGCCATAATATCTTTAATTTCGGCTCTTTCGTAAAACTTTAATGTTCCGACAATATTATAAGGTATTCCTTGTCTTCTTAAAGCATCTTCCAATGCTCTGGACTGTGCATTTGTTCTGTAAAAAACCGCAAAGTCGGAAAGCTTATAACCGCTTTCCCTGTTTATAAGTATCATATCCACAACTCTGGCAGCTTCATCATTTTCGTTCATATTTTGGAAAACATTTATGTTACCTTTATCTTCGTTACTTGTCCAAAGTTGTTTAGGTACTCTGCCGGTATTATTTTTAACCACATTCCATGCTCTTTGAAGTATCTTTGGCGTAGAACGATAATTTTCTTCAAGTTTTACCGTGGTACAACCGGGATAATCTTTTTCAAAATCAAGAATATTTGTTATATCCGCTCCTCGCCAAGAATAAATACTTTGATCATCGTCACCTACTACACATATATTCTTATATTTTTCCGCTAACATCTTCGTTAAAACATATTGTGCATGGTTGGTATCCTGATACTCGTCCACCAATATGTATTGAAATTTGTCTTGATATTTTGAAAGAATGTCTGGATTTGCCTGTAAATTTAAAACTGTTTGCATTATCAAATCACCGAAATCAAAAGCGTTATAAGTTTTTAATTTCTTTTGATAAAGTTCGTATATTGCCGATACCGTTTTACCGTAAAAGTCACCTTTTGCCTGGCAATCATCGTTCATATCCTGCGGGCTGTCCAAATCGTCTTTTGCTCTGCTTATTCTGTTTGCCACCCATGTAGGTTTAAACTTTTTATCGTCAAGATTTAATTCTTTTATACATTCTTTTACAACATTCACCTGCTCGCCCATATCGTATATAAGAAAGTTCGGATCTATACCGAAATTTTTTGCTTCGCAGGATAAAAGGTACAAACAGAACGAATGGAATGTGGAAACTCTGACATCAAAAGCCATGTTGTCGGTTAACTCGTTAACCCTTTTTCTCATTTCGTTTGCGGCTTTATTTGTAAATGTAACTGCCAAGATGTTGTAAGGTTTTACACCCTGTTCCAACAAATATGCAATTCTATATGTAATAACTCTTGTTTTGCCTGTTCCGGCACCTGCAAAAATTATTAACGGACCGTCTGTATGTAAGACGGCCTCTTTTTGTGAATTATTTAAATTGTCTAATGATATGGTCATAATTTGTGTATTATACCATATATAAAAAATAATACTCAAATAATTGTTTTATAAATAAAATATATGTAAAATATTAAAGTTATTTTATTTATCATATATGCAAAGGAGCATGTAATGAACACTCAACAACAAGAAAATAAATATTTAATGAAGACATACAAAAGATATAATGTTTCCGTTAAAAAATCTAAAGGGCAATATGTTTGGGACGAAAACGGTAAAAAATATTTGGACTTTTTTTCCGGTATAAGTGTTTGCAGTTTCGGACACGGTAACCCTGCAGTAATTTCCGCAATAAAAAAGCAGTTGGATTTGTTTGTACACTGTTCCAACGTTTATTATTCCAAACCGCAAGTTGAAGTTGCAAAAGCTTTGCTTGATAAATCTTTTAAAAACGGCAGGGTATTCCTTGCAAATACCGGTGCGGAAGCCAACGAAGGTGCAATAAAAATTGCAAGAAAGTGGGGCAGCGATCATCCTTTAAAAGACGGAACCAAAAGATACGAAATAATTGCATTTAAAAACTCTTTTCACGGAAGAACACTTGCAACTCTTGCTGCAACAGGTCAGGAAAAGTTTCATGTTTCTTTTAAACCGTTACAACAAAAATTTGTGTTTGCCGAATTTAACAATATAGATTCAGTAAAAAAGTTAATAAACAAAAATACTGTAGCAGTAATGATTGAGTTGGTACAAGGTGAAGGCGGAATAAATATTGCCGATAAAAAGTTCGTTAAAGATTTAAGAAAACTTTGTGACGATAAAAATCTTCTTTTGATATGCGATGAAATTCAGTGCGGTTTGGCAAGAACAGGTAAAACTTTTGCTTGGCAACATTACGGAATAAAGCCGGACATCTTTACATTAGCAAAAGCAATAGCTAACGGTCTTCCGTTAGGTGCTGTTGTTGCAGATAAAAAAGTTGCCGAGGTATTTAATTACGGTGATCACGGTTCAACTTTCGGCGGTAACCCCGTATCTTGTGCTGCAGCTGTTGCAACATTAAAATTAATTACTCCGAAACTTTTGAAAGATGTTACCGACAAATCAAAATATTTCGTTAAAAAGTTGAACGAATTAAAGAAAAAGTTTTCCTGCATTAAAGAAGTTAGAAGTTTAGGTCTTTTGGTAGGTGTGGAGCTTGATTTTGCCGGTAAAGATATAGTAGAATTTTGCATTGAAAAAGGTCTTCTTATAAACTGTACTCAAGGTAATGTTTTAAGATTTTTACCGCCTTTTGTAATAACTAAAAAAGATATAGATAAAGCAATTAAAATATTGGAGGATGCACTAAAATGGCAGACATTAAAAAAGTAGTTGTAGCCTATTCGGGCGGACTTGACACATCCATCATTTTATCTTGGATAAAGGAAACATATAATGCAGAAGTTATCGCATGTTGTGTAAATGTAGGTCAAGACAAAGAAGTTATCGGACTTAAAGAAAAAGCTAAAAGAACAGGTGCTTCAAAATGTTATGTTATAGATGCTAAAAAAGAGTTTGTAACAGACTACATTTTCCCTGCAATAAAAGCTAATGCTCTTTATGAAAACAGATACTTGTTGGGAACATCACTCGCAAGACCTGTAATTGCAAAGAAAATTGTTGAAATAGCAAAGAAAGAAAAAGCAGATGCAATTTGTCACGGTGCGACAGGTAAAGGTAACGACCAGGTAAGATTTGAACTCGGCTTTAAAGCTTTAATGCCTGAAGCAAAAATAATTGCTCCTTGGAGAATTTGGGACATTAAATCAAGAAACGATGCAATAGATTATGCTAAAAAAAGAGGAATTCCGGTTCCTGTAACAAAAGCAAAGCCTTATTCTTCAGATGCAAACCTTTGGCACATTTCTTATGAAGGCGGAGTATTGGAAGATACCGAAAATGAATGGGATGAAGATATGTTCCAAATGACAGTATCCGCAAAAGATGCTCCTAACAAAGCAACTTATGTAAAAATAGATTTCGTTAAAGGTGTTCCTGTAGCAATTAACGGAAAAACATTTGATCCTGTATCTTTGGTTCAAAAACTTAACGATGTTGCAGGTGCAAACGGTATCGGCAGAATAGATATAATTGAAAACAGACTTGTAGGTATGAAATCAAGAGGAGTTTATGAAGCTCCTGCTGCAACACTCTTATACTTTGCACACAACGAACTTGAATCTATGACAATAGACAGAGATACGGCACACTATAAAGAATTGATAGCACACAAATATGCAGAACTTGCATATAACGGATTATGGTTCAATCCTTTAAGAGAAGCTCTTGATGCTTTTATAGATGTAACTCAGAAATATGTTACAGGTTCGGTAACAGTAAAACTTTATAAAGGAAATATGCAGGTTGTTTCAAGAAAAGCAAAAAATCCTTTATATTGGGAAGAGCTTGCAACATTTGATAAAGACGAAATTTATAACCAAAAAGATGCAGAAGGATTTATCAATTTGTTTGGATTACCGACGAAAGTTCAGGCTTTGATGAGGAAGAATAAATAAAGGCTAAGTTCTTTGACGATAAAAATTTAAACTTTTAGTTACAACTTCATATTTTTAAAGCTTATGTACCGCTTCGCTTATGTACACCGCACTTTAAAAATATTTCGTTTCGCTAACAAATTTTAAATTTTTCTCTTATCTCTTAAATTTATATACTAAGCTAAATTATAAAAAAGGAATTGAAAAGAGCAGAAGATTTTTTTCTTCTGCTCTTTTTTTATGGTATAATTAAATAGTAGTTTAAAACTTAATATTAAATGTTTTTGGAGTCCGAAAGGACAGACTTTTGTTTATGCAAAAGGCATTCTAAACCAAAAACAGACCGTATAGGAATAAGATATTGAAGCTCGCTACTTTGATATCTTATTTCCGAGTGTTTGATGCCCTGTCAAAGGGCATTGAACCACGGCTGTTTATTTTGTGTCTTTAGAATGCCACGAAATAACACAGCCGTTTTTATTTTGCCTACCAAAAATCTTTCCTTTCGAAATTCCAAAAAATGAGATTTAAAAAGGAGGTGAATTTATTGTTTGTAATAAATAATAGTTTATAAGTAATATATCCTTATGTTGTAGAAATTTAATTAGGAGAGCTTTATGAAAAAAAAGTTATTTGTTGCTATAGTATTGTTATTATGTTTTTGTGCATACAATATGCCATTATTTGCAGCCACCAGTGCTGAAATAAAAAAAGAAATAAAAAAAGATGCAAAAAACAGCGCATTTACATTTGTTACCTCTAATGATGATGATTGCTTTTTATATAAAGATAGTAAAGGAAATTTTTATTTATATTACGGAAATTGGTTGTTTGATTATGTAGTTCTTTATGGAAAAAGTGAACTTGTTTCAAAAGAAGAAGTTGCGACAAACATGAAGAAATCATCAGAATCAGAAAAAATAGTTGAGGGAGAATATACTATTTATAAAGTAGATATGGGCTTTCTTAATGATACATTTTATTATGTAAGAACACCCAAAGGCAATTTCTATTCTGTTTCCAAAAAAATCAAAACAATAAAAATAAATGGAGCAGATGATTTGATTAACGATTTATAAGCAATATAAATTTAATAATAAAAAGGAGTTTTTATGAAAAAAATTTTAGTATGTTGTTTGCTGCTTTTTTGTATTTTATTAGTTGCTTGTGATAGCCCGAAAAAGTGTTGGGATAATGCGATTGAAAAATTAAATAATAAAGCTTATGTTGAGGCGGAAACAATTTTGAATAGCTTAATTGAGAAATATCCTACGAGTGAATTTGCAGAAAAAGCAAAAGAAAAAACAGCAGAAATTT
Source organism: Candidatus Ruminimicrobiellum ovillum (assembly GCF_002392975.1). Taxonomy (NCBI): domain Bacteria; kingdom Pseudomonadati; phylum Elusimicrobiota; class Endomicrobiia; order Endomicrobiales; family Endomicrobiaceae; genus Candidatus Ruminimicrobiellum; species Candidatus Ruminimicrobiellum ovillum. Next base: position 21,321 of record NZ_DGIC01000008.1, on the reverse strand, counting down.
ATTGGAATAGAGCAACTGATAAATTTAATAATAAAGATTATGAAGAAAGTGAAAAAATTTTAAATGATATTATTGAAAAATATTCTACGAGTGAATTCGCAGAGAAAGCAAAAGAAAAAATAGCAGAAATAAATTTAACCAAAAATAAAATTAAAGCTCAAAGTGTGGTCGATGCAATAAAAAGTAATAAAGTTAAAATAATGAATGGAACAACAACAATGTTACAGGTAGTAATTGATGCTATAGGAGAACCGGTCAAAAGTTTTGATGACAATTCTCATAACATTTTGTTATATGGAGAGGAAGCAAAGGAAGTATCAAAAGATAATTTGACAATAGTTCCTTTTATAGTGAAAGTTCCTATACTTGGTGCTAAAACAATTAAAAGTATGTCTTCAACATTTGAAAACGGTAAAAAAATAAATAAAGGTATAGGTAAAGTAATATGTGCAGAATTAAATAAAATAGAACAAGAAACAAGTGCCGAATTCAGTAATGCAATGTATAGATTATCAAGAGGTTATGGGTATTATAATGATGCAGATGCTTATCAAATGGGAGCAAATATTGCTAACAAAATGGCAGCAAAAATGGAAAAAGTAATCTCTTGCGAACATATATTTAATATACAATTTGAAAGATTACAGATATATAGCTTTGATAAAAAGTTAGTATAAAAAAGGAGAAGTTTATGAAAAAAGTTTTGGCATGTTTTGTCGTTTTTTTTTGTATTTTATTTGTTTCTTGCAGTAGTTCTAACAAGTATGCAGGAAATAAAATATCAGCAGGTGACAAATATACTGTAGTCCTAAAGGAAAACGGGGAAGTAGTTGCTACGGGTAATAACGAATATGGTCAATGCGATGTTAGTGATTGGAAAAATATAGTAGCTGTATCGGCAGGTGTATATCATACAGTAGGATTAAAAAAAGATGGAACTGTAATTTCTAATATAAATGAAGGAATGCATATTGTTGAAAACTGGGAAAATATAATAGCAATCTCAGCTGGTGGTAGGCATACAATAGGTTTAAAGAAAAATGGGACTGTTGTTGCTGTTGGTAACAATGAAGAAGGACAATGCAATGTTAGTAATTGGGAAAATATAGTAGCAATCTCAGCTGGTGGTAGGCATACAATAGGTTTAAAGAAAAATGGGACTGTTGTTGCTGTTGGTAACAATGAAGAAGGACAATGCAATGTTAGTGATTGGAAAAATATAATAGCAATCTCAGCCGGTGTTAAACATACTGTCGGTCTAAAAAAAGACGGAACTGTTGTTGCTGTTGGTCGCAATAAAGAAGGACAATGCAATGTTAGTAATTGGGAAAATATAGTAGCAATCTCAGCTGGTGGTATTGTCACGGTTGGTCTAAAAAAAGATGGAAATGTAATTATTGCTACTAATTTTTTGGATGACTTTGATGATGTTAAAGATTGGAAAAATATAATAGCCATATCTGCAGGTTTATTTCATATAGTGGGATTAAAACAAAATGGTAAAGTAGTTGCTACAGGAGATAATGAGGAAGGCCAATGTAATACTCAAAATTTTGAGTTGAACAATTAAAATAATATAAAAGGATAGTTGTTATGAAAAAACTTATATTATCATTAACAGTAATATTTTTGTTTAGCGGTTTAAGTTTTGCAAAAACAAATTCAAATAATTCTGTTGCTCGTTACAAATCCGGTAGTTATAAAGTAACTACCGGAAACAGAAGTAATACCTACGATAAATACGGTAAGAAAAAGAGTTCAAAAGTAAAAGATTCTTCCGGTAATACGACTATTACAAAATATGATAAAAAAGATAATAAAACTAAAACAACTATAAAAAAGCCTAACGGCTCAAGTAAAACTTATGACGAAAGCGGAAAGTTAATTAAGAAAACAGATGTTACAAATTATTAGAGAAAAAAATAAATGAAAAAGAATACTAAAAAAATTATATTAACTATTGTCGGTATACTTGTTTTTGCTTGTATATGTTATGCGTTATTTTCAAAACCATACAGAATTGAGAGAATAAAAGTTTTTGTAAATGATACGATTTCAAATTTTACAAGCAATGATTAAAAACTTATAAAAGTATAAAATTTTTTCGATTATAAATTAAAAACCATAATTTATATTTTTATCCCTTTCTTTCCTTTACACTTCACCTTAATTATTATAAAATAGATAGGTTAAAAAGGTAAAAAAATTGCGAAGCAATTTTAGAGACTAAAAGATTTGTCAGCGAGACGAAGATTTTTTCTAACCTAAGTGTATGTCTTACAATACATGAGGTTAAAAAAATCAAAGTCGCAGCTCAAAGCTTTTAGCCGATATAAAGGACGGGAAAAATGAAAAATTTTCAACAATTCATCGGTTCATTTTCTTTCGATCAAAGATTGGCGGAAGTTGATATTGAAGGTTCAATCGCACATGTGCAAATGTTAATAAAAACAAAAATTATACCTGCTTCCGACGGTAAAAAAATTATTGCAGGATTAAATTCCATACTTAAAGATTTGTCTAAAGGGTGGACTCTTCCTATGGAAGAAGATATCCATTTTGCAATAGAAAAAGAACTTATAAGAAGAATCGGTGCCATCGGCGGTAAAATGCATACGGCAAGAAGCAGAAATGATCAGGTAGCTACCGATTTAAGACTTTATATAAGAAAAGAAATTTTGACAATATTCGACATGTTAAATGCTTTTCAAAAAGTGCTTGTACAAAAAGCAGAAAAAAATATTGATGTTATAATGCCGGGCTATACTCACTTACAACCCGCACAACCTATAATTGCTTCTCATCATTTACTTGCTTATGCTTGGATGATACAAAGAGATAAAGAAAGAATTATAGATTGTTTAAAAAGAGTAAATGTTATGCCGTTGGGAAGTGCCGCACTTGCTGGAACTTCTTTTAAAATAGACAGAAACTATACAGCAAAATTGTTGGAATTTTTCAGACCTTGCGAAAATTCTTTGGACGGTGTAAGCGACAGAGATTTCTGTGCGGAATTTATTTTTGATTTATCTTTAATTTCCGTTCACTTATCAAAACTTGCGGAAGAAATTATTACTTGGTCTTCAGTGGAATTTAATTTTATACATATAGATGATATGTTTACTTCAGGTTCGTCTATTATGCCGCAAAAAAGGAACCCGGATACAGCCGAAGTTATCAGAGGTAAAGCAGGCAGAGTGTTCGGTGATTTAACGGCAATGCTTACAATAATGAAAGGACTTCCTATAGCATACAACAGAGATTTGCAGGAAGATAAACCGCCTGTATTTGATGCAACGGATACCGTAAAATTGTGTTTGGAAGTTATTACCGATATTATGGCATCACTCGAATTTAAAAAAGGCAGAACTTTAAAAAGCACCGAAAAAGGATTTTTACAGGCAACTGAAATTGCAGACTATTTGGCAAGAAAAAATATTCCTTTCAGAACGGCACACGGTATAGTTCAAAAAATTGTTCATTATTGTATAGATAATAACAAAACGTTGGATAAACTTTCTATTGAAGAATATAAAAAGTTTTCAAAAGAAATTGAGTCGGACTTATATAAATTCATAGATGTTAAAAATATTGTTAATGCTAAAACTTCTTACGGCGGAACATCGAAAAAATCAATATTGAAACAAATATCGGATTTAAAAAAATTGGTTAGGGTAAAGTAATGAAAAAACATTTTATTTTATTGTTGTTGTTTTTAGTATCACCGATATTTGCACAAGGTGTTGAAAGAGTGTTAACTTTAGATGAGTGTACCAGGCTTGCTTTAAACATCAATCAAGATATTTTGATTGCCAACGAGACTGTTTCATATGCCGAACAAAGAGTAAGAGAATCTAAATCTTTGTTTTTCCCGAAATTGGATTTAAATTTCAACTTATCAAGATTCAGTAACGATGTTTCAACATTAATAAATTCACATTATTTACCTGCAACAATTTTGTTACCTTACGGAAGCAGAGATTATTTCTATTCAACGAAATTAGCATTATGGCAACCTATTTATAACGGCGGAAAAACCGTAGCTACAAACAAGCTGGCGAAAATAAATTATGAAAAGGCTAAAACAAATTCTGAAATAAAAAAGAATGAAATTGTTGCAAATGTAAAGATGCAATTTTATAAAAATATAGCATTAAAAGAAAAAATAAAAATTTATAAAGATTATTTATCTAAAAAGAAAGACATAACTTTACAAAATCAACTTGATATATTGGAACACGAATACGAACTTGAAACATGGGAATTATTGTCTTTAATTGGGTTGGAACTGGATACGGTAATTGATATTGAAGGTACTATTGATGTCGAAAATTTGGACTTAAATTTACAACAGTGCCTTTTATGGGCATACCAGTTCAGACCTGAAATAAAAACAACTCAATATCAGGAAAGCATGGACAATATCGGAGTAAATTTAATAACGATGGAAAAACTCCCGACAATAATGTTGGGTGCCGCTTATGATTGGTTGGGAGATAATGAAGAAAACTGGGAAAGAGATTGGTATGTAACTTTAAACATTAACTTACCTCTATTTGAAGGCGGTGCACTTTTTTCAAGATTGAAACAGAAAAAAATTCAAGCAAGACAAGCATCAATAGAAAGAGCAAAAATCGAAGACAAAATCAAATTGGAAGTAAGAAAAGCTTTCAGCGAATATAACTTTTGGTATACCAAACTCATAAAAGCTGAAGAGTCAAATATTAAAAGTGTGGAACACGAAATCTTAAAAGAGGATATAAGATACAACTATATTAAAAGTTTAACGGAATTGTGGAAAGTAATGGGAAAACAATAACAACAATTAGAAATTAGAAATTAGTAATTATAAATTAGTAATTGATATTTTTTTTGCGAAGCAAAAAATCTAAAAATAAAAATACCGAAATTACTAATTACTCATTGCTAATTAATAATTGTAGAATTGTATATTGAATAAAAATTTTATTAATAAACCTATGAATGTTAAATTTATAAAAATTATAATATGTTTGATTGTGGTATTATTTTTTGGTAATACTGCTTTTTGTTTTGATCAGGAAGGATTTTTAGTAGACCACTTGTATTACAAAACATTAAACCTTCCTAAAGAAAAAAGGCCTAAAGTTATTTTAGTTTTAGGCGGCGGCGGAGCAAGAGGTTTTGCTCATGTAGGAGCTTTAAAAGCATTAAGAGAAGCTAATGTTCCTATAGATATGGTTGTCGGGACAAGTATGGGAGCTTTGATAGGCTCTTTATATTGTTCCGGAATGAAAATAGAGGATATAGAAAAAATAGCCGAAGATATTAAATGGGCGAATATCAGTAATTTAGGTATACCTTCTTTAATAACAATGGTTACTTCCGAGAAATTATTATCTACGGAAAAAATGGAAAAATATATAAACAATTTAATTGGGGACAAATATTTTTTTCAGCTCAATATTCCGTTTGCATGTGTAGCAACAGATATAAAAACAGGTGAAAAAATTATTTTTAAAGAAGGGCCCGTAGCACCTGCTGCAAGAGCAAGTGCAAACATTCCGGGACTATTTGCACCGGTTGAATACAGACAGAGATTTTTAGTTGATGGCGGACTCGTGGAAAATATTCCGGTATCGGTTGCAAAACTCTTTGATCCCGATATCATAATAACCGTTGCCGTAAGTGCAGACATTACAAAAAATTCCTATGACAATGTTTTCTTTACACTGTTTCAAACAATTTACATACAAGGACAACAAAGCGATAGAGAAAATTTAGCAATGTCCGATATTATAATTGCACCTAAAGTAAGTGACATTTCAGCAATAGAATTGGACAAAGCCGGTGAATGTATAGATGCAGGATTTATTGCAGCTAAAAAGAATTTAAGAAAAATAAAACAACTTATTATAGATAAAACTTATGAAAAAAATGTGTTACAGAAAAATTAAAATTTTATTATTACTCTTAATATCCTTTTTCATATTCCAACAAGTTTCCTTTTGTGATCAAACGGAAGAAAGAGCTTTAATTGATGTTTTGGCATCAGCGAAAAACAAGAAACAAGAAAAGAAGGCAAACTTTAAACTTTTTCAATATTATATTGATAACAAAGATTATGAAAGTGCAATTACCATAGGTAACGAACTTTTAAATTTTCAATTATCTAAAAAACAAAAATATAATGTTTATTATAACTTAGCGACATCATATTTGCTTTTGTCAAAAGCGGAAAAAGCTTTGGAAGTAGGCAGGGAAGCTCAATATTTGTATCCCAAAAAAATAGAAACTAAATTATTGTTGGGGAATATTTATATAAATAACAGTTTAAACGAACTTGCAATAGTAAAATTTAAAGAATGTTTAGAAATAGATGACGATAATCTTGAAGCATTAACAAACTTGGGAAACATTTATAATTTCCAGGAAAATTATACAGCATCGTTAAATTATTTCGAACAAGCAGAAAGAGAAGCCGTTCACGATAACAAAGAGTTATCCATAGATGACTATATAAACATGGCAATATCTGCTAAAGAAATAGGCAGGAGAGAACAGGCTCAAGCAATTTTAGAAAATATTAAGAAAAAAAATAAAAAGTCTTCTCTTTTGCTCGTAGATATTTATAGAAGTAAGAAAGAGTATGATAAAGCAATAAAGACATTAATGCCTTTTGTTTACCAAAAAGATACCGACCTTGAAATTTATTGTAATTTGGCACAAATGTATTTGCTTTCCGGCAAATTTAATGAAGCAAAAGACTTATTACTATATTTTAAATCGAGAAATGAAGAAGATAATGAAGTTGTAGATATGTTATTGATAGAATCATACCATAATATATATCATGACCAAGAAAGAGTGTTAATCGAATTGAGAAAGCTATATAACTATACATCTTTGGATTATATAAAAAAGATTATCGGCAGAGTAATAGCTTTCGAAAAAACACTATAAAATATGCCTATAGCTCAATCGGATAGAGCATCAGTTTCCGGAACTGATTATTCCGGTTCAACTCCGGATAGGCATACACATTTTTTAACCGGCTTTAAGCATATCGGATATGCTCGGTATTTCGGATTGTCTCATTTCCGCTTCAAAATCCAAAACATTTCTACTGAATATTCTTGATTTTAGTTCCTGCGCAACTTGTGCGGGTTCATATTCGGAATCCGTAGCAATCGCATCTATATTTTCTTCAATTATGGATAAAATCATTCTTTGAACGGAAATATTTCTCTTGATATTTCCGTCGACTGTCATAGTTTTGTCAAAACCTTCAAGTTGGCTTAGCGAAATAAAAGTTCCTTCAAACGGTTTTCCGTTTGTACTTATAACAACCATATCTTGATTACCTTTTTCTTGTTGCAAAATATATATAGGATAATCTACCCCGCCTATATTAAATTCGTCTCCGGTATAAATAACATCACTTGCCAATACTCCGCTATTTAATGCCTGCCTTAAAGGAATATATTTGTTTATACCTTTTTTATAAACACTGATGGTTGTTTGCCCTGTAGATATAATTTCAAGATCGGGATATTTTTTCTGTATTATTTGTTTATAATATTTGGCAACCTGTTCTCTCACAAGTGTAGGTCTAAAAGCGGTAACAACGCATCTTACCAAACTTTCAACATTTGTATTAAGATCTTCCCCGCTTTCAACAGCTTCGATGGCTTGTCTTATTCCTACCGATTCTTTTTGGTCGTTTTCATCTTTAGAAAAATACAGCCTTGCAATTTCAAGTAAAGACATCGTTTTCATTACTTCCTTAAATCTTTCTATATCTGTTCCTTTTTGTATTGCCGTTTGATAAATTCTGTTTAGTTCAACTTGAGCTTGGTGCCTTGTTAAGCTGCCCCAAACTTTTGCAACGGAATCAATCTCCTTAAAATCCGGTCTTTGTTTTAACAAAGTATTCATAAAATCTTCATAAGTTGCATCAGATTGTTTTCTTAATTGTTTTGTTTGTTCTATAAAAAGTACAAAATTATCGTACCATTCCTGCTGCAAATTGCCGAAAAGATTTTTTAAATAATCCATAACTTCCGGTTCCAATACGGATTTTGCTATATCCGTCATATAAGATTGATTATTCGTGTAAATTCCATCTTTAACCGTAAACTGCATAGCCGCATTTTCCACATATATTTCCGGCAATAAATCCATTATTTGTATTCCTAAAGGATTTAATCTTTTTTCTGTTAATTTCAAAGTGTTTCCCGTTATCGGTATAGGTTGTCCTATTCCATACAAGGTTAATGTTGAAAAAACAGCTTGCATATCTCTACCGAAAGGAGTGTTCCTTAATGCTAAGTTATCGTCAATATCGGCAAAATTCATAACTTTTGCAAGTTTGCCCATTTTATATGAATAATTTTTTGACATTACAAATTTTCCGGCAACATTAATATAAAAATCCATTTTCTTATTTTCTTTATTATAAAAAACAATGTTTCCGTTTTCTATCTTAATATAACATTTGTTTTTTATTACATATATTATGCTTGCTCTTTTAACTACATCTTCATAAGCATCCAACTGTTTTAAAGTATCGATAAGTTTATCCAATGCTTCGGGATTTGTCTGTAAATCGTTCCAATCTATCTTCTGTTGTAACTCTAAAAATGCATACTTTAAATCTAAAATTTTTGTTTCGGAAAAAGATATATTTGCTATTAAATAGTTAAGCATTTTATCGGTTTTTCTATAAAAATTAGAGAAAAATCTTCTGACAGATTGTATACCGGAAGCTATTTTTGTTCTAAACATGGATAAGTTCATAAAACGATAATTTACTATTCTTTCATCACATTGTTTTAACAATATTCCGTCAACAACTTTTATACCGGCATTAAGCACGGTATTTATACTCTTATGACTCTTATTAACCGAATATGAGCCGTAAACAAGTTTATCTATCCCCAATGCCGCCATAGTTTTGGAACATTTGTTGCAAGGTGCCAATGTACAATACAATGTAGCACTTGCAAGAGGATTTCCTAACTGCATACTTACAAACTTCAATACGGCATTTGATTCCGTAAACACCATATCTATATCTCTTTTTTGAGAATAATCGATTTGTATACCTAAATTTTCTAACAGAGCAGGTCTGTTTTGAAAAATTTTATTATTTATATTTTCACCGTTAATTCTTGCAAGTTCCAAAAGTTCCGTTAAGAATTCACCTTTTTCCGTAAGTTCCCCGGAAAGAGTTTTTTCGTATTCCTGTATATAATTTTTTAAAAAGTCTATAAATGTTAATGTTTCGGCATGAAGAACACTGTTTGTGTTATTATAGTTTCTTCCGGTAATTCCTTCGGCATTTACCAAAAAAGCTCCTATGGGCGGCTGAACGAAAGATGTTAAAAAACCTCTCGTTTGTCTTGCAATTGTCGCCTGTTTCAAAGCTTGAGCCATATTCCTTTCATCTTCGGTTCTAAGTTCGTCTTCACCGAGTTCTCTTATATTTTCCGCTTTTCTATAGTTATTAACGCTTGCTTTTAATGTGTTTATTGCTCGTTTTAAATTTGATTTAATTGTAAACGACAACGATGGCTTTATATCTTTTAAATTTCTTGTTACATTGTATATTTCCTGTAAATCTTCATAATTGTTACTTACAAAAGATATGAAAGAATCCGTATCAGCAATTTCCGATGATAAGTAATAAAATAATTTTACGGAAGGCTGTATTAAATACGGATTTGTATATAATGCGCTAAGAAATTTTCTGTTAACGAAAACAACCGGTTTTTCATCTATTATTTCAAAATTCATCGCAATCATATTATCCAACAAACTGTCATCATCGGAAATTTTAACTTCCACATCTTGTCCGAATAAATAATGTTGTTTTGCAACTTTAAGTATGTCATCTGTTACTATTGTTTGCTGTTTTTTTGAAAGGATAGTTTCTTCGCCGACGGTCTTATCTGCAATAAATGTTTGCGAAATGGTAACATTTCCGTAAGATACGGACATTATATTTTCTTTTGAATCTATTGTTACAAGCAACTTGTTTTTTAACTCCTCGCTGTTTTCTATCCATTTGTTTATCTCGTTTTGAAAATCTTGTGAATTCGTAAAGAATATTTTCCATGATGATATTATAGACATAAGGTTTTTAGCAATCTGTTCATCTGTTCCGTATTTTAATGTAGTTGAGAACAAATTATTAAAAGCATTCGCTATGTTTATGTTCGGAGTCAAAACCATATACGATATATTCAACTCTCTCAGTTTCTTTGTTATATCGGAATGAAAACCGCCCGCAACAACTATCTTATTAGAATCTTTCTTTTGCAATTTTTCAACGAAAATTTCATTTCTGTTTATATTCGTATCAAAAAATTTAAAGAAATCATCGTTATTTAACAAATGTAACGCAAACACCAACAAATCTTTAGACAAATATTTTTTCAACAAAGTTGAAAAATATCTTTTATTTTCTTTTAACGATAAATAATGTGACGGTAAAATGCTTGCGTTTATTAAATCTTTGAGATCTTTGGCAAAATTACCCAAATCTATCAACTCTCTTTCTCTTTGATCTAAAGACTCGTTGTCCAACAATTGTTTTACAAAAGATTCGTTTTCATATAACAAATTTACAGAATTGATTTCGGAAAGTATTTTATTTGCTTGAAGGTAATTCATAAATTCTTTATTATTCTTAGACATTTCCGGCATTTTTGCATTTATATAATCGTATATTTGTGCATATCCGTAATCGGATTTCGTCTTTAACATATTATATAAATCAAAATTATCCTTAGCCTGTTTTGTAAAAGATTTAAATTGTGAATTTAATTTTTTTGTATCTATTTCCGACAATTTTTTTGAAACGGTTTGATATTTTTGCAGATTAGGAAACTGATTGGGAACATCTAAGTCGTTCAATTTCGCTATTTGTAAAGACAATACTCTTTCAACAACATTTTGTTGTTTCAAATTATCTATTTGTTTTATTATGTTATCTGCGATATAATTGTTGAATGTTTTACTGTTATCGATTTTATCGAGTATCGACAAATTTTCTAAATATTCTTTTTTATTTTCAATTCCGTTAACATGATTTTTTTTGTCCGTCAAAACAAAATATTCACAAGCACTTAAAACCGAAGACTTAAATAAATTATCGATTGTTTCTTTTCTTATTTTTTCATTGGGAATAGAATCTAAAATTGAAACGTCTAACGAATTATCTACAACACCTTCTCCGTAAATTTCAAAATAAGATTTATTCGATAAATTTTCCAATACATTATATATTTTTTCCTGAGTTACAAAATCGTTATGTAAATCTTGTATCCATACAACAAAATTTTTGCTCCCTGCTTTATAAGAATCGGTTACTTTAAAAGAACTTAAAATTTTCTTATCCAACACATTTCCAAAAGCATTCCCGTTTTTTTCTATAGACGAAAAAGACGGAACAACACTACCTAAAACCAGTAGTGTTGAAATTAATAAAGAAAAAAATTTTTTAGATACGGTGTTCATAGTAATAAGTATAGTACAATTTATTGAAAAATCAAATATTTTTTTACAATTCCTGCAACCAACCGTTGTATAGTCCGGCATTATCAAAATCTTCCAAAACTTTATCATATTCTTCCTGAGTGACTTTTCTGTTGAGTTCTTCGATTGTATGTGATATATTTGCAGTATGATATTGTGCCATAACGCTCATATAAGTATCTGTTGATATTTCGTTTGCTACAAATTCAAATGTTTCTTTTGAACCTGCAATATTGTTCGGCAAAACAAGATGTCTTATTAAAATACCTTCGGTTGCTAAGCCGTTATCATCAAATTTTAAAATTCCTTTTTGCCTGTACATTTCTTTAATTGCAATTCTGTTGTTTTCCACATAATTATTAATTTTAGAATATTTTTTTGCATTCTCGTTTGAAGAATATTTCATGTCGGGCATATATATATCTATAAAAGGTTCCATAAGTTCCAAAACTTCTTTGCTTTCATATCCGCCGCAATTTGAAAGTATCGGAATTTTTAATCCTTTTTGTTTTGCTATAAAAATTGTTTCTGCAACCATAGGATAAACATGTGTAGGTGTAACCAAATTTATATTGTTAGCACCTTTATTTTGTAAATCTACCATTTTATCGGCAAGTTGTTCCGTTGAGATAGAATTTCCGTTACCGAGCTGACTTATCGGATAATTTTGGCAAAATACACATGCTAAATTACAGTTTGTAAAAAAAATTGTTCCGGAACCTTTTTCCCCGGAAACAGGAGGCTCTTCTCCATAATGTAAGTTTATACTCGCAACTTTAAAATCTTTGCCGGTTCTGCATGCACCGATTTCACCTTTTAGTCTGTTTACTCCGCAATTTCTCGGGCACAAAGAACATTTTTCCATTAACTGATAAAGTTTTTTTATATTATTATTCATTGTTTTGTTATTATGAGATTTTAAGAGAAGTTAATAAATCTGTTAAGAAATAATCTGAAATCAACATTAAAACCATAGTAACCATAACCGAACTTGTTGTTGCTTTACCTACACCTTCGGCACCGCCGGAACATTGAAATCCTTTATGACATGCCACGGTAACGAGAATACCGGCAAAAAAGAAAGATTTTATGAAGCCGTGTAAAAATGTTTGAACGGTCATAACATCCAAAATATCGCCGATATAAACGGTTGAAGGAATATCCCAAGTTAAAGATGATACTAACAAACCGCCGTAAATACCCACGATATTTGATATTGCCACAAGTAAAGGCAACATTAATATACAAGCAATAAATCTCGGAACGGCTAAATATCTTACAGGATTTGTTCCTAAAGTATAAAGAGCATCAATTTGTTCGGTAACTTTCATTGTTCCTATTTCCGCCGTTATTGCCGCCCCTATTCTGCCTGTAATAACCACAGAAGTTAATACCGGTCCTAATTCTTTAACCAAAGAATAACCGGTAATCATACCGATATAAACCGGTTCATTAAATAGGTTAGCCGTAGCAGAACCTACCTGCAACGCCAGCACCATACCGACGAAAAAAGATGTCAGAAGCACGATAGGAAACGACATATATCCCACTTCCACCATCTGAATTATTGTATTCTTGACATTTATTTGACCTTTTATTATACAGATAAAAGTATCAATCACTAATTGAGAAGCAATACCAAGCCCTTTTATATTATCTTTTAATTTTCTTAATGGTGAAACTTTTAATATTTGTTCTTTCATATTTTTGTTAAACTATTATTCTCGGAACTCTCGGAGATATTGAACAGGTTACTTCATAACTTATTGTATTTTGTAATTTCGCCAATTCTTCGGCTTTTATTGTTTCTTTACCTTGTGTTCCCAGCAACACGACTTCATCACCTATACTTACACCTTTAACATCGGTAACATCTATCATCATCATATCCATCGTTATTCTTCCCGCAACGGGACATTTTTTGCCTCTAACCAAAACATCGGCTTTGTTGGATAATACTCTGCTGTAACCGTCGGCATAACCAACGGGAACCGTTGCTATAACGGAATTTTTGTTTGTAACAAATGTTCTGCCGTAACTTACACAAAATCCCGAAGGAACTTTTTTCAAATAGATGATTTTTGTTTTCCATGTTAAAACAGGTTTCAATTTAAGTTTTTGTACATTATGTTCAAACGGAGAAAGTCCGTACAAACCTATTCCCGGTCTAACCATATCAAGATGAGTTTTTTTACTGCTGAGCAATGCTGCGGTGTTTGCCGCATGTGCAATAAATTTCAGTCCTAAACTTTTTGCATATTTTATAACTTCATTAAACTTTTTCAACTGATTTTCGGTATATGTCGGGTTTGTATCGGCAACGGCAAAATGAGTATACATTCCGGACATTTTTATTTCCGGCATATTAGCTATTTTCTGCAATATAACATTTGTATTTTCACCGGCAATAACACCGACTCTTCCCATACCCGTATCAACTTTTAAATGAAACTCTAATTTTTTTTGAAATTTTTTTGCAAGGTTTGATAATTCATGTAATCCCTGCAAACTTGATATTGTAGGTATTAAATCCCAAAATGTCGCTACAGACAAATATTCCAGCGGATATCCGCTGCCGAACACTAAAATTTTTGCTTTAATACCTGCTTTTCTAAAAGAAATACCTTCTTCAATTGAAGAAACGCCTATACCATATATCCCGGCCTTTACGGCTTCTTTTGCAAGTTCTATTCCGCCATGCCCGTAAGCATTGGATTTTATAACCGCAAGAACCTTTGTATCTTTTTTTAAATACTCTTTTATCTTCTTTAAATTAAACAAGAAATCACTCTTATCTATTTCTACCCATGTTGGTCTGAAAAAAGATGATGATGGTTGTTCCTTCATTGACTTTCCTCCATAGAAGCTAGTGCTTTATTAAAAAATTTTGTATATTCTCCTTCAAAAAGCAATTCTACCGTTCCTACCGGACCGTTTCTTTGTTTTGAAATAATAATTTCTGCTGTCTTATCATCTTGTGTTGCAGGATCCATATCTTGAGATTTTTCTTTACTCTTATAATAACCTTCTCTGTGAACAAATGCTACAACATCGGCATCTTGTTCGATTGCTCCGGAATCTCTTAAATCCGAAAGCATAGGTCTTTTATCCTTTCCTCTTTGCTCGGTTTGTCTGGATAACTGAGAAAGAGCAATTACGGGAACTTTCAAATCTTTAGCTAACGCTTTTAACGATCTTGAAATTTCAGCCGTTTCTATTTGTTTTGATTCATATTTTTTTCCGTTACCGGTTCCTCTGATAAGCTGTAAATAATCTATTATTATTAACGATAACGGTTTACCTTGTTTCTCAAGTTTTGTGGCAAGTTTTTTTGCCGTTGCTCTTATTTCTATTGAACTCATATCCGCATCACAAATATAAAGCGGTGCTTTACCTATTTTAGCTATTGCCGTAGTAAGTTTAGGCCAATCGGAACTTTTAAATTTTCCTTTTCTTAAATCCTGTCCGCTTACTTGCGCAACGGAAGCCAAGAATCTCATCATTAGAGATTCTTTAGACATTTCCAAAGAAAACACTGCTACAGAATGAGGTTCTTTGGAATTTACGGCAACATTTTCGGCAATATTTAATGCAAATGCGGTTTTACCCATAGAAGGTCTTCCGGCAACAATTATAAGTTCGGAAGGTTGAAGTCCAGCTGTCATTTTATCAAGATCCGAAAATCCTGTTCTAAGGCCGGGAACATCGTTTCTGTCTTTAAACAAATTTTCAAGTTTGGAAACAACGGAAGGAACCAAATCTTCCGGTGTAAAAAAATCGTTGGAACTGTTTTGTTTTGATATATTAAATAACACAGTTTGAGCATCATCCAAAATCGTTTCCGAAGGTGAATCTTCCGAAAAAGCATCGGTAACCATATTGGAACCTACTGTAATTATTTGTCTTAAAATAGATTTATCTTTTACGATATTTGCGTAATATTCAACATTAGCCGCAGTCTGCGCGGCATCAATTAAACTGAACAAATATTTTATTCCGCCGGCATCATTAAAAAGTTTATTTGTTTTTAAACGGTTTGATACGGTAACCGGTTCGGCAACTTCTCTGTCACTTAATTCTCTTATCGCACCAAAAATAAGTTTATGTACTTCTTTATAGAAATCTTCTTCCTTAACTAACTCCATTGCCTTTATTATCGCATCTTTTTCTATAAGCATTGCACCCAATAAAGCCATTTCCGCATCTATCGATTGCGGTGGAGTTTTTCTATCTAAATCTTTTGGCATTAAAACTTCTCCTTGCTACTATATCATAGTCGGAAACTACGAATTTTGATATTTTTGTGTAGACAAAAATTATAGTCAATAATTAACAAAAAATCAAGAAAAAATAAAAAAACGGAAAGATATAAAAATCTTTCCGTTTTATATTAATAAAAATTGAATTTTTATTATTTCTTTTCTTCAATTACATCAACATTAACTTTAGCAATAACTTCAGGATGTAATCTTACATTTACCGTTACTTTACCTACTTCTTTTATAGGTGCAGGTAACAATATATCGTGTTTGTTTATTTGGAAATCTTGTTCTGCAAACAATTTTGCCAAATGTGCGGTTGTTATAGAACCGAAAATCTTACCGTTTTCACCGAGTTTAACTTTAACTGAAAATTCGGCTTTTTCGATTTTTTCCGCAACAGCTTTAGCATTAGCAATAATTTCTTCTCTGACTTTTTCAAGTCTTGTTTTTTCTCTTTCCCAAATTTTTAAGTTTTGAGGAGTTGCTTCCATAACAAGTTTTTTAGGTAACAAATAGTTTCTTGCAAAACCTGCTGCAACTTCTTTTATTTCACCTTGTCTTCCTACATTTGTTATATCTGATCTTAAAATAACTTTCATTTATTTCCTCCGATTAATTTGCCGAAAACGGTAACAAAGCTAACATTCTTGCTCTTTTAACGGCTTTACATAATTCTCTCTGATGTTTTGCACAGGTACCTGTAACGTTACCGGAAAGAATTTTTCCGCTTTCTGTAACAAAAGTTCTCAAAAGACTAACATTTTTATAGTCTATTTCTATTTTATCCGTACAAAAACGGCAAACTTTTCTTTTCATCATTCCACCCTTTCTGAATTTACCGGCTGGTTTTGTTCCGGCAGGGTGTGTATTTTTTTTCTCTATTGACATTTTTTATTCCTCCAAAATTTTAAAACGGAACTTCTTCATCGTCCATAACATCGTTATCGGAAACATATTCTGTTTCTGCTCCCTCAACATTTTTTGCTTGTTGAGCGGATGCATCAATTCTTACCAAAAATTGAACTCTTGATGCAACAACTTCAAGCCTTGACCTTTTTGTTCCGTCTGCGGCTTGCCAACTGTTACTTCTGAGTCTTCCTTCAACATATACAGGCATACCTTTTTTTAATCTGTCGTTACATCTGTCTGCCTGATCTCCCCATACGATTATGGGAACATATGTAGGATCGGAATCTCTCCATTCACCCGTTACCTGATCTTTTATTCTGGAACTCATTGCTATATCAAATCTGCAAACGGATTTTGAAGTGGTTGTCCTTTTTAATTCAGGATCTCTTGTTAATCTACCTACCAAAATAACACTATTTTGTTGTGGTATCTGATATATTTGATTCTGCATTTACTGTTTCCTCTTCTTTCTTTTCTTCAACGGGAGCTTCCGTTGCTGCTACAGTTTCCTGTTTTTTTTCAACAGCTTTAGTTTTTTTTACAACTTTTTTCTTAGGTTCAACTTTTACCGTTAAAAATCTGATAACATCATCGTTAACCTTAAAAAAGTTTTCCAAAGAAAGAACTACAGAACCGTTAGATTCGAAATCAACATAAACATAATTTCCTTCACGAAATTTCTTGATGTTGTAAGCGAGTTTTTTCTTTCCCAACTGCTGAAGATTTTTGATTGTTCCGCCGGAAGTTTCAATTATTTTTGAAACTTTTGCAACCATTTCTTCTACTTTTGTAGAATCGAGTTCCGGAGAACAAATGAAAGTACATTCGTAACTCATTGATACTACCCCCCTTTTTGGATTTCTGTTACTTTAGTAACAGCTTAGCCCCTTACGGAGCAAAGTTTGATTTATAAGTATATATTTTTTTAATACTTTTTTCAAACTATTTTATTAAATAAATTATAGCGGCTTTATGAATATGTAATCTGTTTTCCGCTTCTTCAAAAATATTATCTTCCTGTTTAGCCATAACTTCCGCGGTTATTTCTTCGCCTCTTACCGCGGGAAGACAATGCAACACTATACAATTTTTATTTGCTTTTGCAAGCAACTTATCGTTTACTTGATACTTCACAAAAGCTTTATGTCTTTCAACGGATTCTTTTTCTTCACCCATCGAAATCCATACGTCGGTATAAATAACATCCGAACCTTTTATATCTTCTACATCACTGCTTATCTTTATATTAGCTTTTGTTGTTTCACCAATCTTTAACGCTTTTTCCAACAACTCTTTTTTCGGTGCATATTTTTTAGGCCCCAACAATAAAAAGTTAAGTCCTAAAACAGCTGAAACCGCAAGCCATGAATTCGCAACATTGTTTGCATCGCCGACAAAAGAAATTTTTAGTTTTTGTAATTCTTTCAAACTTTTTATTTTATACTTTTCTATTATCGTCATTAAGTCTGCTAATATTTGTAACGGATGTTCCGCATCGGTTAAAGCGTTTATAACAGGTACAGAAGAATATTTTGCAAACTCTTCCAAATAACTGTGTTTAAATGCTCTTATAACTATTGCATCCAAATATCTCGATAAAACATGTGCCGTATCGTAAACGGATTCGCCTCTTGTGGTTTGCAATTTTTTTACATCAAGGTTCAAAGGTGTTCCGTCTTCCTGGCACATTGCCGCGGAAAAAGAAACCATTGTTCTTGTAGAAGGCTTTTCAAATATAAGACCTATAACTTTACCTTTCAATTGAAACTTTGATTTTTTTTGTTTTTTTAGTTTTATTGCCGATTGGATAATTGTCCAAATTTCTTTTGAGGTTAAATCGTATATCGATAATATATGTTTTAAATTTTTCATAATACACACTCTTACTTTTTTACTGCTTTTCTTTTAAAACATAAAAACAAGAAGACGAATTTTGATGTCTTCTTGTTTTTATAATTTTAAATTTTATAAAAACTACATCTTTGAGTTTTGATCTATATATATTCCGGGACCCATTGTTGAAGAAACCGAAATACTCTTAACATATTGACCTTTTGCTGCCGAAGGTTTTGCTTTCAAAACAGCACTTACCAAAGTCTTTATGTTTTCTACCAATTTATCTTTTTCGAAAGAAGCTTTACCTACGGAACAATGAACTATTCCGAAAGAATCGTTTTTATAAGCAACTTTACCTTTTTTCAATTCTTGAACTGTTTTACCGATATCAAATGTAACTGTTCCGGATTTCGGGTTTGGCATCAAACCTTTAGGACCTAATATTTTTGCAACTTTACTTAAATCTTTCATACAATCGGGTGTTGCAACCAAAACGTCAAAATTTAAGTCACCTTTTGCGATATCTTCTATTAAGTCTGTTGAACCTACTTTATCTGCACCGGCTTTTTCAGCTTCGGTTTGTTTTTCGCCTTTAGCTACAACAAAAACCGTTCTTGTTTTACCGATACCGTTAGGTAACAAAACTGTTCCTCTGACTATTTGATCACTCTGTTTAGGATCTATTCCCAAACGAATATGAACTTCTACCGATTCGTCAAATTTTGCTTTTGCTGTTTGTTTTACTAAATCTGCTGCTTCTTCAACAGAATAAAGTTTGTTTGCGTCTACTAATTTTGATAATTCTTTCAATCTTTTTGCCATTTTAATTCTCCTGTGGTTCTTTCGCCGTTTTAATAACAGCTCCCACTTTTATTTCAATTGCCTTAAGCAATTTTTATTTCTGTTTTACTTCAATTCCCATACTTCTTGCCGTACCTTCAATCATCAATTTTGCACCTTCCAAATCGATAGCATTTAAGTCAGGCATTTTTTGTTTTGCAATTTCTTCAACTTGAGCTTTTGTAATAGAACCAACTTTAGTTTTATTAGGAACTCCGGAAGCTTTTGCAACTTTTGCAGCTTTCTTTATTAATGCAGGAACCGGAGGCATCTTTGTTATGAATGTAAATGATCTGTCTTCATATACGGTAATAACAACAGGTGTTGCCATACCTTGTTCCATTTTTTTTGTTCTTTCATTGAACTGTTTACAAAAATCCATTATATTTACACCCTGTTGACCTAATGCAGGACCAACCGGTGGTGCAGGATTTGCTGCGCCTGCAGGTATTTGTAATTTAATTTGTGTTTTTACTTTCTTTGGTGGCATTTTAAATCTCCCTTAAAACTGCAACTATATTTTCTTGAGCATTGAAAATATAATTTTTTACTTTATTTTAACCGTGCTGCCGTAACATACAGCATTCGTTTATTAAACTTTTTCTACTTGTAAGAAATCCAATTCAACAGGAGTAGGTCTTCCGAATATCGTAACCATAACTTTCAACTTGCCTTTTTCTTGGTTTACTTCTTCAACTACACCGATAAAGTGGTTGAAAGGACCTTCCGTTATTCTTACATTTTCATCTTTTTCAAATGAAATTGCCGGTCTCGGTTTTGCATCCTCGGGATTTGTAACGGCTTTTATAAGATTTGCTACTTCCGACTCTGCCATAGGTGCGGGTTTTACTCCGCCCAAGAAACCTGTTACTCCCGTAGTATTTCTAACCAACCAATATGTTTCATTGTTTATTATCATTTCGATGAAAACATATCCCGGGTAAAATTTTTTCTTTCTTATTTTTTTCTTATTATTCTTAACGGAAACAACTTCTTCCGTAGGAACAAGAACTTGAGAAATAAAGTTTTGCATACCGAGATTTTCAACTGTTCTCTCGATACTGTTTTTTACTTTATCTTCATGTCCCGAATATGTGTGAACGACATACCATTGTTTAGCCATTTCTTACCTCAAATTTAATATTATACCTAATGAGCCAGAAAGAATCATATCTACCAAGCCAACAAATAGCGCCATTATTATAACAAAAACTATCACAACAACAGTCGTCGCTACAACTTCTTTTTTACTTAACCATGTAACTTTTGTTAATTCATAATAAGCATCTTTAAAAAATTGTATTGCTTTACCCATAAAACTGTCTCACCTTAAAATAAAATCTTCAGTCTCTACTAAAACCGGGGGCAGATGGATTTGAACCACCAAAGCTGGTTTTGGAGACCAGAAGTTTACCGTTAGCCTATGCCCCCAGGCTTTATAAGCTACTTCGTTTCTTTATGCAAAACATGTTTTCCGCATGTCTTACAATATTTTTTTACTTCTAATTTTCCTTCTTGTTTCTTGCCTCTTGCAAAATAGTAATTTCTGTTTTTGCATTCGGTGCAAGCCATCGTTATAATTACTCTGTCTCCCATTTTCCTAACTCTCCAAAAATATTTACTGCAAATTATTCAATAATCTTAGTAACAACGCCTGATCCTACTGTTCTTCCACCTTCTCTGATTGCAAATCTCAATTGTTCATCCATTGCTACCGGCATTATCAATTCTACTTCCATTTCTACGTTATCACCTGGCATTACCATTTCGGTTCCTGCCGGTAAATGTGCTACTCCGGTTACATCGGTCGTTCTAAAATAAAACTGTGGTCTGTATCCGTTAAAGAATGGTGTATGTCTTCCGCCTTCTTCTTTCTTCAATATATATACTTGACCTTTGAATTTCTTGTGTGGGTGTATTGTTCCCGGAGCTGCTAATACTTGTCCTCTTTCTA
>NZ_DGIC01000006.1:0-3938 GCF_002392975.1 Candidatus Ruminimicrobiellum ovillum | reverse complement strand
TTAAAGAGAAAAAACCGAGCCCGTTACCGATATACGAAATTTTAAAAAAGTTTTCTTTAAATAAAGAAGATGTTGTTATGATAGGTGACGGTGCAAACGATATAATGGTTGGCAAAAATGCCGGTATAACAACAATAGGTGTTTTGTACGGATACTCTTCACAACAACAATTAAATAATTTGGCTCCCGATTATCAGGCCAAAACGCCGACGGAAATAACCGACATAGTTGAAAAATTGAGTAATTAAGAAACTGTAAATTTTAAATTATAGACTAAAAATCGCAAAGCGATTTTTAAGGAGTTCAAAATGTTTTTCTTAAAACTGTTAAAACAAATAATCGTAATTTTTCAAACAGACATTTCACCAAATCAAGTGGCATGGGGATTTGCACTCGGTGCAATATTGGGACTTGTTCCCAACATGTTTATGAAACTTGTGCTGTTTATTGTAATAATGATGTTTAGAGTTAATATTTCCGCTGCATTTTTAGCTTGGGCAGTATACGAAATATTAAGTTTTGCTTTAGATCCGTTATTTGACAGTTTGGGTTATTATATTTTAAATATAAACTCTTTAAACGGTTTCTATACATACCTTTATAATTTACCTGTAGTTCCTTTTACAAAGTTTAATAATACCGTAGTTATGGGCAGTTTGGTTGTCGGTATAATTTTAATAATACCGAATATGATAATAGCTAAAAAATTGTTGGTTTATTACAGAACGCATTTAAGAGAAAAAGTTTCCAAGTGGAAAATAGTAAAAATATTGTCGGCTGCAATACTTAGTGCAAATGTAGTAAAAATAGTTAAATAGGAGAGTAATAATATGAAAATTATAAGATGGAGTTTCTTGTTAACAACAATAATTATTATTGCTCTTATAGCAATATTAAATATTTTATTTTTCGATAAAATTTTGAAAAAAGTAATAATATCTACGGGACAAACAATTGTCGGTGCCAAAGTGGAAATAGATTATTTAAAAACAAGTTTCAAAAATTGTTCCGTTACAATAAACGGATTCAGAGCTGCGGATAAAAATGATTATTTCAAAAATTTGGTTGATATAGAAAAAGTAAGATTTGATGTCAGGTTTGCTCCGCTGTTAAGAAAAAAAGTTGTTATAGATGAAATGAGTTTGGACGGTTTGAGATGGCAAACAGACAGAAAAACTTCCGGCGAGTTACCGAAAAAGAAAAAATCAAACAAAGAAAGTAAGTTTGCAAAAATGTTTAAAACAGCAAAAGATAAAACGGTAACAGAATTTAACAATTTGCCGTCAGTGGAAATGTTTAACAAAATTCAAGATCAAATAAAGAATTTTGATGTAAACAAACTTATAGAAGACAGCGGACTTTCTTCAATAAAAGAAGTAGAAAAAGTTTCTGCGGATTTACAGAATAAATATAAATCTTATCAGGATAAAATAAATAATTTTAATTATGAAGAAAAAATAAACAGAGCAAAAGCATTGGCGGATGACCTTTCGAAAAGTAAGTTCGGTTCATTGGCGGATATTGCAAATACCGCTAAAAAAGTTAACGAACTTAAAACTCTGAAAAAAGAGTTTGACGATATTTTGGTTGAACTTAATAATGCCAAAAAAGATGTAAGTGCAACGATAGATGTTACAAAACAAATTAAAAATACCATAACAAACGATGTTAATATGATTTGTGAAAAAATATCCATACCTACACTTAATACTAAAAATATATCTCAAATGTTGTTCGGAACAAAGTGGGTTAACAGGGTGGAAAAAGTGCTTTATTATATTTCAATAATTAAGCAATATATTCCGGAAGGCTCGGACGAAGAAGAAGTAAAAGAAGTTAAACAAAGAGCTTTAGGCAGAGATATTTTGTTTAGGGAAAAATTGTATCCTTCACTACTTATTTCATTAATGAAAGTAACGGGAACAACCGCAAAAACCAAAGAAGAAACATGTATAGATTTTTCAGGTCTGATAAAAAACATTTCTTCTTCACCGAAGTTGGTAGGTGCTCCTGTAATATTGGAACTTGCAGGAAATAATGCAACGCAAAAACTTGCGGTTAACGGACTTTTTGATCACAGAACAAAAGATTCTAAAGATAATATAAAAGTTGAAATGGAAGGCCTTTCGGGAACGATATTGAATATAGAACCGAACGATTATTTACCTCTTATAGATACATCTAAAGTTAATGTTGCAGGATCTTTTGATTTGAACAATTCCGGATTTTTGTGCAGTGCCGATATTGCTTTTAGAGATATAAAAGAAAAAGCATTAAATTCAGTTGAAGGTAACTTAAAGTATTTGGCACAAATTACAAACTCAATAAAATCTTTTGATGTTAATCTTACAGCTCAAACTCAAGACAGTGAAAACCTTAATATAAAAATTAATTCCGATATAGACAAAAAACTTTATGATGCTATCTCAAAACTTTTCTCTGCAAAAGTTAACGAGGCAAAAGACAAGATAAAACAAAAAGTTAACGAACTTGCACAAGAAAAAGCCAAAGAAATCGAAAAGAGTTTGCAAGGTCAGAAAGATGCTGTGTTGAAACAGATTAACGAAAAGATCGGAGTGGTTAACGGAATAGAAAATATTATTGGAGATGCACTCAAAAAACAAAGATAATTCCAATCTTATAGCGAACGAATAGTTTGGGCTACACTTTTGTATTTTAAAATCTTATGTACCGCTTTCGCGACATGTACACCGCAACTTTAAAATACTTCAGTTCGTCTCAAACTATTCGTTCTTTTTACGACTAACTGCAAAAAATTTTTAAATTCTTTAAAAGCAAAGAACAATGTAACACAAAATCTTAAGATCTTAAACTACTAATCGGTGGCAATGACAATGAAACTACGAGATCCCGCATCAAGTGCGGGATGACAATTTTTTTGTTGGCTTTCAAAGGATTTCAAGATTTTAAATTGTAACGAAGTATTTGACGAATGAAGTGTGCGTAAAAGAAAGCGAAAGCGGTTGGTACTCGATTGAGGCAAATACGAAGTTAGAATTTAAAAGATAAATTCGTTTCGCTAAATACAATTATAGTGGAAGGTGTAACTTTTTTATTTTTCGTTTTGTCTTAATTGTGTATTTGAAAAAACAGTAAAGGGGGGGCAAAATGAGAAATTTAAAAATCGCAAAAATGATGTTAAGTTTGATGTTGATGTTCGGACTTACGACTGTAAGTTTTGCAATGGGACCCGGTGATGCAAAAAAAGCACCTAAAGATAACGGTAAAGCAAAAATTGA
Organism: Candidatus Ruminimicrobiellum ovillum; assembly: GCF_002392975.1. Lineage (NCBI taxonomy): Bacteria > Pseudomonadati > Elusimicrobiota > Endomicrobiia > Endomicrobiales > Endomicrobiaceae > Candidatus Ruminimicrobiellum > Candidatus Ruminimicrobiellum ovillum. The sequence continues at coordinate 678 of NZ_DGIC01000006.1, read as the reverse complement.
ACAAAAGTACGATAAAAAAGATGTAAAAAAAGATACAAAGAAAGAAACAAATATTGCAAAAAAAGATCAAAAGAAAAAAGGAGATAAAAAGAATTTTGCCAAAAAGAACAATAAAAAAGTAAAGTTTGCAAAAAAAGGACAAAAAGGAAAACATTTTGCAAAAAGAGGCCATCATAAAAATTTTAAGTTTGCAAAGAAAAACGGACATCACAAAAAACATTTTGCCAAAAAAAATCACAATAAATACTTTGCAAAAAAACATAATAAATGCAGATGTTATTAAGTAGTACCATAGATCTTTGTATATGTGAAAAATTTGTGAAAAAGATTAAAATGTATTGAAATTCGTAAAAGTATGGGCTATGCTAAATATTACGCGTTGCTGTAAATTAAAAAATGGATGAAACTTTTTAAAAAGGAGGTAAGTCTAAAGTTTGTAGCAGCCGTAAAAAAATGTAGAACTCAGATTCTACAAATCTAAAAAAAGGAGAAGGAAAATGAGAAAGGTAATGAGCTTGTTAGTAGCAACCGTTTTCATGGTAGGAGGAGCGGCAGTATCATTTGCAGCACCAAAAGCAGCATCATCAGCAGCAAAGTCAACATCATCTTTTAAAGCATTTGCAGTGTATGTAGAAAATGCTTCAAAAGACAATCACTTTGCACCTTCCGGATGGATGG